>JAFSXO010000057.1 GCA_017444045.1 bacterium
ATTTGGTGTTAATAAATTTGTAACAATTTGTCCGTATAATCAGCACAAAGATATTAGTTGTATTAGCTGTAGTGGGAGGGGGTGAAGTTATGCAGATGCTTAGCTCGCAGTTTAGCGTCCCGAAAATGACAGCAAACGCGGTCGCAGCTCGCCCTGCTTCTTTGAACGCTTCACCTCAGCTGTTAAATCAGCAACCTGCTGCTCGCATGGCTCTGCCCTTTGCGCCTACGGCGCAGCCAGCGGCTATGGCCCAAAACCGCGCAACGGCTTTTCTTCCTACGGCTACGGCAGCTACATCTGGTACCGCGGCACCGTTTACCGCGATGAGCGGGCAGAATGTCAGCGAAGCGCTGTCCAATCTGCGTCTTCCGCTGACAGAGGGCAATGTGTCCTTGGCTACGTCGATGGTTGAAAACGGCATATCGCTAAGCAAGGAAAATATTGGCACCCTTAAGAGCGCGTTAGCGCAGCTGCCTCCCGACAGCTCTGGCGCTGGGGTGTCGTCGGCCAAGGTCGGAGCGGCTTGGTTCCTAACGCAGAATCAGCTGCCCGTCACGGGGCAGAACGTTGCTTTGCTCAGCAATTTTATTGCCAACCATCCGCAGCTGGGACAGCAGCTGTTCCAGGTTAGAAAATCGCTCTCTCAGAGCGGTGGCGAGGTGCGCGGAGTTCAGGCGGGCAAGTCTGAGGCTATGTCGCAGCTGGCTGGGATGATCAGCGAGCTGGTTCTGGACTCTCCGCAAAAGCGCGGACAGACCCAAGGGCGAGGCCGTATGATGAATATGGCTAAGCAATTGGGTATCGGCACTAACCTGGCGCTGATCGGCACTGGCGAGCAGGACTGGGATCTGCTGGCTCTGATGCGTTCCCTGCGGGGCGAATTGGCCGAGGCAGGAAGCGAGTCCAGCGAACTGGCCGCCTTTCTGAAGGATGCCGAGAACAATATAGGCGCTTTGCGCCTGCTGAATGGCGGGCATCCCGACAGCGAGATCGCGTTCTACTACATGCAGATACCTCTGCGGCGTGAGCGTGATGATCACGCTGAGATCTGGATCCGCTATCGCTTGCGCGAGGACGGACGCCGGGTTGTCGACAGCAGGGACACTCATTTGGATTTTTGCATCTTTACCGAGCGCTTGGGAGAGATACGCTGCTCTGCTGAGCTGGCAGACGGACGGGTATATGTGGATCTGTCTTCGGCCAGCGAAGATGTTTGCAGCTTTATAAACTCCAATTTAGTAGTCCTGAGGGAACGTCTGCGGGCGTTAGACTGGCAGATAGGCCATACTAAGGTGTCGTTAAGCTGCGGAGCCGATGTCCCGGAAATGATAGCCTGCCAGGAGCTTAATACTTTGGAGGCGCTAGATGTGCAAGCCTGACACTCCTTCGGTTGCGGTTGTTGTCGCTGAAACCGATGCAGGCACCAAGCCGGTTGCTTCTTATCTGGGAGCACAGGCTGACAGGGTGCGGGAGCAGGCCGAGGCACAGGGGATCGCGGTAAGCAGTGACCCTCATAAGGTAAGGGAATTACTGGGGGCGCAGGGCGAAGAGGCCTGCATTCCCGTGGAAATATATGATTTTATGAGTGCGGTGATAGATTTCGTCCAGGATCTCGATGAGGCGGCAGCCTCGGCGGGAATTTTGGGAAATCCCCACGACACAGAGCCGTCAGACGACGGTTTGGGTGACATGGAGCCGTAAGCAAAAAAAGAGCATTATTTTCATCCCTAAATCGATAACCCAAAAAGATCGGTTAAAGGGGTGGAGAAAAATATAACGAAAGTATAAATTCAGGCCGGTTTTGGTTTTATGTGCGGCCTATATAGCTGGAGGTGTTTCGATGCTCGATGGTATGAAAATGGCTGCTCAGGGTATGATGACTCAGTCGGCCAAACAAGACATCATTACTAACAACTTAGCGAACGTGGGAACTGCTGGTTTCCGCAAAGAGAGCGCTACTATCACTTCCTTCACCCAGATCCTCAACCGCGAGGTTGGCGGTATGGACGGAATGACCCAGTCCTCTCATGAGATCTCTACCGCTCCCGGGATGGCTATCTCCGGCGGCTTGCAGACCAGCTCTGTCACTCACAGTGCTCAGGGTTCCCTGAAAGAGACCGGCAACCCCTTTGATATGGCTTTGGATGATAACGGTCGCGGCTTCTTCACCATCCAGGGCAAAGATGGAAGCATCCGTTTCACCAGAGCAGGCAACTTCCACTTGGCCACCAACGGTCAATTGGTTACAGCCGATGGCTCGGCGGTTATGGGACATCGCGGTCCTATCAAACTGACCGGCGATAATTTTGAAGTGTCCAACGATGGCGTTATCTCTTGCGATGGCAAGCCCGTTGACAGAGTATTAGTTTCAGTATTCGATGGCACCCAGCAGCTGAAGAGAACTGGTGACAACCAGTTCGCGGCCGAGGGTGGTGTGCGCGCAACCACTGATTTCCAGCTGAAGCAGGGTTATGTGGAGCAGGCTAACGTGAACGCGATTAGCGAGATGGTCGACATGATGATGGTTATGCGCAACTATGAAGCCAACCAGAAGGTTCTCCAGGCTCACGATCAGAGCTTGCAGAAGACTGTCAACGACCTTGGCAGAGTCAGATAAGCAGAATCGCTTACAGTTCGGCATGTGCTAAACTGATTTAACGCTGAATTCAGCGCGTTATATAATGAATAGGAGGAGATAATCGCCATGATGCGTTCTCTTTATACTGCGGCCTCCGGTATGATGGCTCAGCAGATGAATATGGATAACATTTCCAACAACCTGGACAACGTTCAGTCCACCGGTTTCAAAAAGTCCCGCATTGACTTCCAGGATTTGCTGTATGCGACTATGAAGGATCCCGGAACTGAAGCTACGGCTGGTACCCAGATCGGTATGGGTGTTCGCGCTTCCTCTACCGAGCGCCAGTTCTCTCAGGGCTCCCTGCAGAAGACCAACAACCCCTACGATGTGGCTATTCAGGGTGACGGCTTCTTCAAAGTGACCATGCCCGACGGCTCCAGCGCCTATACCCGCGATGGCTCCTTCAAATATGACGGTGCCAAGCAGCAGATAACCACCAGCGGCGGTTATCCGATCGGCGTCACCATTCCCAAAGATGTTACCAACATCGAAGTTCGTCCTAACGGCGAAATCTTTGGTGTGCGCATCGATGGCGATGGCTCTGCCGAGAAGATCGGTCAGATCAAACTGACCCGCTTCCTCAATCCCGCTGGCTTGCAGGCTATCGGCGGCAACCTGTACACCGAGACTCCCGTGGCCGGTGCCAAGACCGAGGCCGAGCCTGGAACCAACGGTATGGGCTGCTTAGCTCAGGGTCACCTGGAGAAATCCAACATCAACGTCGTCGAAGAGATGATCGCTATCGTTCAGGCTCAGAGAGCTTTTGAGATGAACCAGAAGGGCGTTCAGGCTGCTGACGAGATGATGAGCCTGACCAACCAGCTGCAGAGCTAGTTAGCTGTTAGCTTCGCTGCTGCGCTTCTGGCGTAACAGCGAAGCGATCCTAGCATCGCCGAGATGTGTAGGTTCGCCTTAGGCGGGCCGGAATACGAGGAGGACAATATGCAAATTCAGGGATTTACCCCGGAACCTTTAGCCCAGGCGGCAACTTCTTCTGCGCCTTCGCAAATGCAGGAAGAGGCCAAGCTGCAGGAGGCTTGCAAGGAATTTGAAACGTTGTTCCTCAACCAGATGTTTGCTCAGATGCGCAAATGCGCTGGTTCTGAGGGAGGCGGTCTGATGGGCGGCGGCCAGGGCGAAGAGATGTTCCAGAGCATGCTGGATCAGGAAAGAGCCAAGAGCTGGGCACAGGAAGGCGGTGTCGGTTTGGCCAACATTCTCTTCCAGCAGATGAAAGATCAGCAGCTGTGAGTCTGTGCCTTCGGCATTTGACCGTTGCTTTTGGGTAATTATTTATGCTTAGCGGGCTTGAGAGTGAATAGCTTTCAGGTCCGCTTATGTCGTTTTAGGGAACAATGGTTTTTTCATTGTTTGTCAAATAATATTCAGCGCTGTAATATGCTTTTGCTGCTTGCCGCTAACGTAAAAATCTTGTCAGCGTCTGAGCAGTGTCAATGTCGGTGATTTAGCGTCAGCTATCCTGTTAGCATACTAACTTACCCCTCCCGTCCTACAAGAGGCTGATTTTGGGCAAAAAAGACGACAGTGTAAACGCCTTATGGGTCCGTTACAAGGAAACGCACGACCCAGAGCTGCGCTCGCTTTTAGTGGAGCGCTATTTGCCTTTGGTTAAAAATCAGGCCGAACAGATTAGGCATAAGCTGCGGGCTGGCAGTGACAGCGATGATTTAGTTGCCGACGGTATGTTTGGCCTGCTGCGGGCCATCGAAGCCTTTGATCTGAACCGCGGATTTAAATTTGAGACTTATGCTACAACTGTAGTGCGGGGAGCTATTTATAACGGACTGCGGCGCATGGACTGGCTGCCCGAGCGTACGCGTTATAAGGCTAGGGCGCTGCAGAAGGCTATAGATAAGATATCTTCCATCAATGGCCGTCAGCCTACGGAGGCTGAGCTGGCCAACGAGCTGCAGATAAGCGCTAATGAAGTATTTGAGCTCATCGCCAATTTAGGCTGCGTGTATCTTCTTTCTCTCGATCAGCCGTTGGTCTCCAGCGATGAGCAGGGCACTTCCGTTATGGAGGTGGTCGACAGCGGCGGTGACGATCCCAGCCGCGAGGTCGAGTTTATGGAGCAGCGAGAGCAGCTGCGCAATGCTATCGAATGCCTTAATGAGCGCGAGCAGTATCTTATTAAGATGTATTATTTTGAAGGGGTTACCTTTGAAAAAATTGCTGGCGTTCTGGGAGTGTCCAAGCAGAGGGTCTCACAGATGCACAGCCGCGCCGTGCGCCAGCTGCGCGAGCATTTGGGCGATGTTGTGGTCGAGCCTGAAGCTATGCGCAGTTTTATGATCGAGGGCTAGAAAAGCAGGTTCGCCTGCTGTCCCGTTGAAATATTACTGTCGAATAATTTTCGATTTCCTTGGGCTGGGATGATCGCTTAAGCGTGACCTGCCCAGTATTTTATTTTAAGTTATTAGGAGCTTTGAGTGTATGCCTTCCCGTCGTAAGTCAACGGATATGGTTAAACGCCGCGCTAAATCGCAGGTGGAAGCCGAACTCGAAGAAAAAGTATTATCACCTCAGGAACAGCGCCGCCAAATGCTGTTGAACATAGGCGTTTGGTTCTTGATTTTGGCCTTCTGTATGACCTCTGGAATTATGTGCTTTAGCATAGGCGGTCAGGAAAAGCTGATGAAGGCTCAGGAAGAAGCTCAGCAGCAGGATCCCGTGCAGGCAGACATCGATCGTTGGGCGCATGAAGTTGAACAGAATCCCAACGATTCTGTGGCGCTGGCCAATCTTGGCTATTATTGGGGACAGAAGGCTCAGGAATTGGATAAAGCCGCGAACAAACCCGCCAAGAAAAAGGGCGACAAGGATGAGAAAAAATCGGACAAGCCCGATAAGCCTGAAGTTACCAAAGAGCAGGCCCTGCAGAATGCTCACACCTACTTAGACCGCGCTTTGCAGGCGGAGCCTGATTATGCGTTTGCCCTGCAAAAATACGCTGATCTGGCCATTTTTGAAAAGAACTATGACAAAGCTAGAGAGATGCTCGACAGAGCTGTAAAGGCCTGCGAAAAGCCCGTTCCCGAAGGTGACGATAAAGAGGCTTTAGAGGCTAACGCCCTTAACCAAAAGGGCCAGGCTATCGTAACCTTGGCCAATTTGGATGCTATGGATAATAGATATGGCGAAGCTGAGCGCCGCCTTGACGATTTGATTCGCGAGCAGCCCGGCAATCTGCAGGCGTTTATCTCTAAGGCTAACATAATAGTCTCCCAGCCTGATGCCGATAAGAACGAAGCCCTGCGCTGCTATGGCGAAGCTCTGAAAATCGCCCAGAGCTTAGGGAATACGTCAGTTGCTCTGAATTGCTGGGTTGGCCGTTCTGCTATATATAGCGAAATGGGCGACAAGGAAAAGGCTAAAAAGGAGCTTGAAGACTGCAAGGCGTTTGTCTCCAGCAATCCCATTATGGCTGCTACTGTCGATAACATGATTAAGCGCTTGGACGGCGACGATAAGAAGGACGATAAGAAAGCTGCGCCCGCTGACAATCCTCAGCCCGGCCCCGAGCCCGCTGACAATCCTCAGCCCGGTCCAGAACCCGCTGACAATCCTCAGCCTGC
>JAFSXO010000058.1 GCA_017444045.1 bacterium
TTCATCCTGATTTAATGTAATATTGAGTTGAGCCATCGTGTTCATTCCCCTTGGTATTATGTTGGATTTGCTCGTTTGACATTATACCTAAAGGTGAGCACTTTGGCTCTATTCAATTTACACCATTATACACACACTATCCGAAGAAGCGCAAATATGTTTAAGCCTGTGCTTTCTGAGCGGATACGGCATGTATCAGGAGATAGAAATTGGCATTAATCTTTTAACTGCAGCGGCAATAAATGGCAATTCGTGTGCTATAGAGCTGCTTACAGCCCTGGCTGATCTCGGAGTCATAGACGCTCAGGAGCTGCTAAGAAAAGCTCCCAAATCCACCAAAGCCCCGTCTGACGACGCTCTCGATATGTATAAAGAGATTATGGCGATCTGCTCACAGTCTGCAAATTCGTCCCTAACCCCGGGAGAGTTTATTAACTGTTGCCTGCCCGACAAATCCAGCGCCTTATCAGCAGCACCACAGAACATTCAAAGCTTTCAAGATGTCGGCAAGCTCATAAACGCCGCGGAACTGGGCAGCGATAAAGCTCAAACAGCTTTGGGTATGCTGTACGCTTCGGACAGCGATCTGAATCCTCTGCAAGATTCAGATAAAAAATGGGAAAGTGCCTATAAATGGTTTAACCGCGCCGCCCAGCAGAATAATACAGAAGCCCAAACCCAATTGGCTCTCTGTTATCTCAGCGGCAAAGGAGTGGCTCAAGATCAGGAAAAGGCCATAGCCTTACTGCGCGGTGCCGCTGCGGAAGGCGATGCTTTGGCTCAGCACCATTTAGGTCAGTGCTATGCCAAAGGCCTAGGGGTTAAGCAAAACACTCAGGAAGCCCAAAAATTGCTGAGTCAAGCTGCAAACAAAGGAAACAGCGAATCCAAAGAAGCCCTGAGCGATATGGCTAAAGAACAGGGCGTCCTATTTGTCCCCGCTGGAGTTTACACCAACACCAAGCGATACGACAGCCTCAAACCTTACGATGCTTTTACGCAGGGCAAACAAGCCTGTCTGAAAGGCGATGCCCAAGGTTACGCCCTTTTAGATTCGTCGGCTAGACGCGGCTGCAATCACGCTAAGCTGTGCTTAGCTTATGGCTTCCTTCCCCACGGGCATCAATTAGCCAATGGTTTTCCTACTTTCAATTTAGAAGGCAAGAACTGGAGCGACAGCGAGCGCCTGCAGCGCTATATTAAATGGATGACCAGCGCCGCAAACAGCGGCAGCTTAGAGGCGTGCAAAAGCCTGAGCAAAGCGTATAAAGGCGGATACGGCATTGCCAAAGACCCGGCCAAGGCATTCAGCTACTCCAAAGCCGCGGCCCAACAGAAAGATTCGGAGGCCATGTACGATTTAGGCATATGCTACGCGCATGGCATAGGCTGCCAGAAGGATCGCGCTGCGGCAGTTAAGTGGATTAAACACTCCGCTCACGCGGGCAATGCCGAAGCCAGACAGTGGATCGAGGATCGCCGCGGGCATCAGTTGGAACTTAAAGATAAATATACTTTAGGTAAAAGCGAAGTAAAGTTCGGTGATACGCCTAAAGAAATCGAGGCACGCCACGCTGGGAAGAAATTTGCAACGTCTTTCGTAGGCTCCATGTTCGGAGGTATGAGCAATGACTTGTCTAAAAAAGGTCTTGTGGGGAATTATGTGCGGGCTACAACGCCAATAGGGTACATAAACGAGGACAATTATACTTATAATTACACTGTCCATACCAAGCCATTAGGCAATTCCTTAAGCAAAGTGACCGTCGTAGGCAAGCAGCTCCTAAAGACGGCCTTAGGCACGTGGCTCACAAAGACGATCTCGGAGTATTATCTCGAAAATAACCGTGTCGTTAAAATCGTAGTAGCAGAAACTTTCCCATCAAGCGAAAGCCACACAGATCAATATAAAAGTGATATTACTGAAGCACACGGAAAACCAACCGTCTGCAAAGTATCGGGCGATGCCGATTCGCCTAACTACAGCGCTTATATGGAATGGCATAATGACGGAGTCCATATAATCCTCAAGACAAGCAGTATAGGGAACGGCAAACATTCTCTGCGGGCTGAAGCTAAGATCGACACCTATCAAGGTCCGAAGATTGGCGGCTGGCAAGACCTGCTGAAATAAAGAAGAAGCACCTCGCTCAATTCTTTTAGTGCGCCGCGACCGATGCTAATAATCGCTGTCCTTATGGAAGCGCTATGGCAAAGGTCCAGCGCAGCTAGATTGCAAATGAACAGCGTCAGCTTCTGGCCGCGTAGCAGGTAGCACATAAGAGGATGCAAGGCATCCTCTGGTGCAATTTGTTCCCGACCTAAAGAAAAAAAAATAAACTTACACCACATTTAGGACTTTACTACTCAGCCCGAGTTTTACGATAGAAGATATTCATAAGCTACGTGAATACAACTATGAAATAACCAAGGACATGACACGGCAGGAAAAGATAGATTATTACAACAATAGAGGCCGCAAAGTTCAGACCGAGCTTGAGCAGGAAAAAGCCAAACGAAAAACCACATAACTGCGCGCATATTAAAACACGAGAACACAACAGCTTCTCAGAATAAGCTTATACCGCATCACCGGCCTGCAGAATCACATGCGCGTTGGTTCCCGAGATACCGAAATTGCTCACCCCGACAAAGCTGCCCTCCGGCAGAGGCACGCTGTCCGTAGGAACCGCCAGATTCAGACTCCGCCAGTCCACATGCGGCGTGGGCACGTGAAAATGGATATTGCGCGGCACGAGGCCATGCTCTAACACCAGCATTCCCTTGATAAGGGCCGCCACGCCCGATGCCCCCTCGCAGTGGCCGATATTGCTCTTCACCGAGCCCACCAGCAGCGGACGCTCCCGCTTAATCCCTCCATAGACCTCGCCAAGCGCCTGAAGCTCAATGGGATCGCCCAGCGGCGTACCCGTGCCATGCCCTTCGACAAAGGCCACCCTCTCCGGGCCGATACCAGCGCGGCGCAGCGCCTTGCGCATTACCGCAGCCTGAGCGGCGGCGCTGGGAGCCGTCAGCCCGTTGCTGCGCCCATCCTGATTCACGGCACTGCCGCGGATCACCGCCAGCACCCGATCGCCGGCGCGCCGGGCGTCATCCAGGCGCTTGAGCAGCACTACCCCGCAGCCGTCCGAACGGCTTAGACCATCGGCAGACGCATCAAAGGACTTGCAGCGTCCGTCACGGGCCATACCGCCCAGCCGCGAGTGGAATACAAAGCCGTAAGGGGAAAGCACCAAATTAACCCCGCAGGCCAGAGCCTGCTCACACTCGCCCGCCTTAAGCGCCTGGCAGGCCGTATGCACCGCCACCAGCGATGAAGAGCAGGCCGTATCTATGACCACAGCCGGCCCGGTAAGCCCAAACACAAAGGACACTCTGCCGGCCACAACGCTGGGCATAAGCCCCGTTCCCGTCCAGCTGCCTATATTCTTCCAGTCGGCCGCAAAGCTAGAATAGTCGAGATTGCCCAGGCCAACGTATACGCCAGTCTCGGAGCCGGCAAGGCTCGCCGGCGGCTGCCCAGCATTCTCAAACGCCTCCCAGACCGTCTGCAGAAGCAGAGCCTGATGCGGGTCCATCGTCTGCGCTTCCAGCGGAGATATGCCGAAGAATGCCAAATCCAAATCGGATATATCGATAAAGCCGCCCTGGCGGCAGTACGTCTTGCCCTCGGCCTGGGGACTGGGATCGTACCATTCGTCCATATTAAAGCGGCCTGGAGGCAGCTCGCCCACGCAGTCGCGCCCTTCGGCCATCATATCCCAATAGGACTCGCCGTCATCGGCATCGCCGGGATAATGGCAGGCCATGCCCACAATAGCGATATCGTCCGGCCTGTAGTCACCGCTAACGGCAGATGTTGCTGTGAATGACGGGCGGACAGCGCCAGCGCTCAATTCTTCGGCTGCACTCTGCGATACCGCATCTGTACCGCCATCGGTGCCCCGGTTTTTATGGATCTGCTTTTCCAGCGCTTCGGCCAGCTGCGCTACGGTGGGATAATCAAAGACCAGGGTTATGGGCAGGGGAAGCTGCCAGGCGCGTTCCAAAACGCCGCGCAGCTCGACGGCCATCAGCGAATCCAGACCCAGATCGCGGAAAGGACGGTTAACCTCCACCTCGTCCGCCCGCTCGAAGCCCATACAGTGCGCCGCGGCGGCCTGAACCTCGGTTATGAGCAGACGGCGGCGTTCCTCAGCGCCGAGCCGCTGCCATTCATCAAAGCGCGACTGACTGACGGCCAGGCTAGCGCGCGGAGACAGGCGCTCCAGCAGAGAACGCCCCGCCCAGGCGGGGAAATACTCCAGCCAGCGCCCCACATTGAGGGGCAGCACCGAGGTCTGGAGCAGACCGCTGGACATCAGGCGTCCCAGGCATTCCAGCCCCTGGGTACTGGTCAGCGGGCCGAGCCCGGATGCCAGCAGGCGCGACAGATCGCGGCCATCATCGCATCCCATACCGCGATCGACAAACAGCGACCAATTGACACAGGTAACAGGCAGACCCAAGCTGCGCCGCAGCCAGGCCAGCCCGTCCAGGAAGCCATTAGCCGCAGCGTAAGTCGTCTGACCCGGAGACACCAGCTGAGAGCCAACAGAGGAGTAAAGGACAAAGCAGTCCAGCGCGGCCTCTAAGCTTATCTGGTGCAGATTCCAAGCTCCCAGAGCTTTAGGGCGCATAAGACAGCGCAGGCGCTCCTCGGTCTGCTCCGCCATCAGGCCCAAATCGGCCAAGCCGGCCAAATGGAATATGCCGCGCAGCCGCCGCATATAGGGATGCAAGGCCTGCTTCAGGGCCTCCATGTCGGAGGCATCTGCCTGCAGCGATACCAGACGCTTCTTCTGATCGGCGGGCAGGGAAGTAAGATAGCGCCCCAGACCGCCGCGGCGGGACAGCAGTACCACCTGCCCCGCTCCCAGCTCCAGCAGCCACTGAGCCAGGGCACTGCCCAAGCCGCCGGTGCCGCCGCTAACCACATATACGCCGGCGGCATCCAGAGGGGGACGGCATTCCGCCAAGACCTCGGACCCGCAGTAATCCAAACGCGGCGCATAAGCTTCAGCACCGACAAAGCATAGCTCATCTTCGGCCAATACGCCACCGTTATCATGGTCGGATGCCAGCAAAACGCGTCCCGCCGAGCGCCAGGATTCATTATCGGCATCAGCGGGCAAATCTAGGCATTTAAGCCGCAAGGCCGGATATTCCACAGCAACCGCGCGCGCCATAGCCCAAAGAGCGGTCTGATCCGGGCGCACCTCTTCAAAGCCGAAGGGCGCCTGAGCGGCATGAGTCAGCAACGCTAAACGTACCCTGCGCTCGGACAGCGCTACCAATTTAGCGGCCTGCAAAAAGGCAGAAGCCAAATCGGCTGCCCTGCTCCCCACATTGGCGGCAGAAGAATCCGCACCAGCCAGATGCCCGCCGTAACAAACCACTAAAGCGGGAAGATCGGAAGCTTCCTTCCAGGCTTCGGCGAACTGAGCGACGCTCAGCCAGACCCGCTTATCATCTGCAGCCGAATACTTCGCCGCATTTGCCGCCGAACTGTTCGCCTCAAAAGGAATAGGACGCCCTACGTCGGCAGCGGACAGGGCAATTCCATAGAGCAGCCGCCCTGAATCGGCTAAGGCCTCTCCGGGCAGATCACCGCACGGCTCCCACTCTATGCGCAGGAAGATATCGGCAGGGTAAGCTATATCGGTATTTAAGCGCAAAGGCTCGCCAGCCCGCGCTTCAGAACTGTCGGGCGCAGTTACAGCGCGCTTAGTTTCAGCCAATGCATTTCCGAACTGGCAGCTTGCGCCAGGCGCAGAAGCCTCATTAGCTTCGGCCACAGCCATACGATCGACGCGCGAGGGCGCCAAAGCGCTGTCGTACCAGAACGAACGGCGCTCCCATACAGAGCCAGGCCATTCGGGCAATTCCCCAACGCTATGAGCAGCCGAAACGCCAAAATCGGGGTTGCCAGAGACGAGCCCGTTTACGCGCAGCTGCGCCCAGCTCTGCTGCATCGAGGCAAGGTCAGAGCGTCCGGGACGCAGAGAGGGCAAAAATACCTCGGAGCCTCCCAAAAGACAGACCGCTCCCATGGCCGACAGATCCGGACGGGCGCCCATCTCCACAAACCAGCCCAAGCCCATTTTGGCCAGAGCCCGCATACCCGCGGAAAAGCGCACCGTGGACAGCAGATGCTGGGTCCAATACTCGGGGCAGGCCACCTCTTCTCCCGCCAGACCGCCGCTAACACCGGACACAAAGGGCAGCTGCGGAGCATGATAGCGCACCGTTTCCGCCACCTGGGCGAACTCTCCCAGCATAGGACGGAGCAGAGGCGAATGTCCGGCACTGGCCACGGGCAGACGGGTAAAATGCACCTTATCGGCCTGAAGCTCGGCACACAGAGCATCGACCAATTCCGCCGATCCCGAAACCGCGCAGTTCATGGGCGAATTGACGGCGGCAATAAACAGCTCGCGGTCAGCAATGCGGGCGCGCACCTTCTTTTCGCTGGCCCAGACGGCGACCATAGCCCCCGGAGGAAGCTCCTGCATAAGCCTGCCCCGTTTGGCGACTAAGCGCAAAGCGTCATCCAGGCTGAAGACACCGGCCACACAGGCGGCTACAAATTCGCCCAGGCTATGACCGAAGACCACATCTGGCTTTAGCCCCCAGCTCTCCCAGGTGCGATAGAGACAGTACTCCAAGCTGAAAAGGGCCAGCTGAGCGCAGTCAGCCCGATTAAGATAAGCCTCTGCCTCTGCCCCGAAGACCATCTGCGCTAGCGGTATATCGCTTAGCTGGCTTATTATATCCGCGCAGCGCGCGAATTCCCGGCGGAATGCGGGATCGTGCGCGTATAGCCCTGCGCCCATGTGCGCGTACTGCGAACCCTGGCCAGTAAACAGAGCCGCGATCTTATCGCCATTCTTTCGCTCAGCAGCGGCATTGGCAATCATAAGCCCAGCCGGCCAGCGTTCAGCCTCGGCATCTAGCAGTTCCTGTTCCCTGCAGGCCTTCCACAGGCCGCGCAGCTCTGGCCAGGAGCTGCCGCAGACAGCGGCGCGCCAGATGCCCTGCTCGCGCCTGGCCAGCATTTTCGCCGCCGACCCTATAAAACTGTCATCCCAGCCAGCCGAGGCATCTTCCCAAGCCCGCATATAGCGATAAAGGGCTGCTTTGTTGGGAGCGCTCAGCACCATCGCCACCTCGCGGGCTTCAGATGCAGTCTCTTCAGATATAGCACTTTTCGACAGCGCCGCTTGGGACATAAGATCTTTAGGCAGAGCCTCTTTAGACGGCAACATATCATTGTCCGAGGCGAATTGTCCCAGAATATCCGCGGTGCCCAAATGGCTGGCTTCACCGCCGCTGACAGCCTCGTCATATTCCAATATTACGTGCGCATTAGACCCCGATATACCGAAGCCGTTAATAGCCGCGCAGCGCACCTTATCGCGGTTGGGCCAAGGGGTATTCTCCAAAGGCAAAGCCAGGCCGATCTGCTCCCAGTCCACCAGACCGCTGGGATGCTCGCAGTGCAGATTAGCGGGAATAAGGGCGTGGCGCAGGCAGAGAACCGCTTTAATGACGGCCGTAACTCCGGCAGCCGCCTCAGTATGCCCCAAATTGGATTTTACCGCGCCCATATAGACCTTTCCGGCCTGGCCGCGCTCGCCGTAAACGGCCTGAACCGACTGCAGCTCCATGGGATCGCTCAGCGGTGTGCCCACTCCGTGAGCCTCGACTAAGCCCACCATTTCGGGGCGCAGATGAGCCATCTTCAGAGCGCGGCGCATAACCTCTTCCTGAGCCGGACCGCGCGGAGCGGTAAAGCCGTTGCTGCGCCCATCCTGCCCCAGCGCCGAGGCGCGTATGCGCGCCCAAATGCGATCGCCATCGCGCCGAGCCTGGGCATAGCTCTTTAATATCAGAACGCCGCAGCCCTCGGAGCGCACATAGCCATCGGCCTCATCGGAAAAGACGCGGCATCGAGAAGTGGAAGAAAGCGCCTGCAGAGAGGTCATCAGCACCGACACCGCGGGGTCCAGGATCACATTAACTCCGCCGGCCAGAGCGATCTCGCACTCACCGTTCAGAATACTGCGGCAGGCGAGATGCAGGGCGGTAAGCGAGGATGAACAGGCCGTATCAACCGTAAGGGCCGGACCTTCCAGACCCAAATAATAAGCGACGCGCCCAGCTAAAGAGGAGCCGTATATGCCGGTTACCGCCCAAGGATCGCTGACCCCGGCATTGCGCACCAGATTGCCGTAATCGGCGGTGCACATGCCCATAAACACGCCGGTGCGCGTGCCCTCAAGCGCCGCCGGAGCCATGCTGGCATCTTCAAGCGCCCGCCAGACATTTTCCAGCACCAAGCGCTGCTGGGGATCCAAGGTCCTGGCCTCGCGGGGAGAGATTGAGAAAAATTCAGCGTCAAAAAGATCGATATCTTCGAGGAAACCGCCCTGACGGCTGGCAATCGGCGCCGCGCTGTCGGGAGCGTAAGCCTTTATGTCCCAGCGCGACCGGGGAATATCGGTTAGAGGATCGCGATGCTCGCACAGCAGCTCCCACAATTTCTGGGGACTATCGGCGCCTCCGGGCAGACGGCAGGCCATGCCGATGATGGCCACTCCCTCGCCAAAATCGGCCTCCGCTTCTGGATCAGCAGATACGATGCGCACTTCTCCCTGCTCCGCTAACCGCGCAGGCGTATCCTCCGCTTCTAATGCTCTGTCCGCGCCCGCTGGCTTCTCGGGCGAATTGGCACTACTCAGCTCTGAAGCCTCGCCGAGTACTCCGAACAGATGCTCCGCCAAGGCGCGGGGGGTGGGATAGTCAAAGGCCAGAGTCGCCGGCAGACGGCAGCCCCAGCGCTTGGCCAGCAGATTGCGCAGCTCGATGGCCATCAGCGAATCGAAGCCCAGCTCCGTAAAGGGACGTACACCGCTGATCTCGGCAGGGTCGATCCCCGCTAAACGGGCGGTATCCTCCAGCACTGCCTGCCTGACGTCTTCAGATGAAGCCTTGGGCAGACTTAGAGCTTTTGGCGATGACGCTGCAACAGATGCGCGGGCGCCAACAGCCTCCGCTTCTGGCTGGATACTGTTGGCGGCCAGCTCGCTGAAATATGGCCATACAGCTTCTGGCAACCAGCCAGCATAGCGCTTCCAGTCTGCCGAAACCACGGTAAAGCGCCCAGAATGGCCCCAGAGCTGGCCCAAAGTGTCCAGTGCCTGGCTTTCATCCATAAAGCTAAAGCCTAAGCTGTTGAGACGGCGGCGAATCAGCTCGCTGCGCCCCACTCCCAGGCCGCGCTTCCAGGGGCCCCAGTTTATCGACAGACAGGGGAAGCCCGCGCTGATTAAACGCTGAGCCCAGCCATCGAGGTAGGCATTGGCCGCCGCGTAAGCTCCCTGACCCGCACTTCCGAACTCCGAAGCCAGAGCTGAAAACAGCAGCATCCAGGGACGGGCATCGCCTACGCTGAGCGCCATCTGCTCCAAGAACTCAGCTTTTACCGCCCGCACCGCGGTCAAGCGATCTAAGGTAAGGTCTCCCATCAGGCCATCGTCCAGACAGCCCGCCAAATGCACGGCTCCGCTCACCGCGATCCCGCTATTTCTGATCTGCTGCCAGAACTCTGCGGCTGTTGCAGCTACAACGACTTTAACATCGGCCCCAGCATCCTGCAGGCCGCGCAGCCATTGCTGTTTGCCGGCATCGGGAGAGCGGCGGAACCACAGGGCCAGACGGCGCAAACCGCGCTGCCGCACCAGCCAGGGGATGAGAACCTCGGCCAAAGCTCCGCTGGCACCGCTGATCGCTACTACTCCTTCGGGATCGGCCTGAACGCCTGTCCACCCCGCTTTTGTATCTTCGGCATGACTGCGATAAAGGCGCGGCAGATAGCGCTTCCCGCCCATCCAGCGCACCTGGCGCTCGGAAGCGCCGCAGTTCAGCTCTAAGGCTAGGCTCTGGCCAGCCTCGCCCTTCAGATTAGCCGTGTATACACAATTATCTAAAAAAGACGCCCGTTCCGGTGACGGCAGATCGACCAGCCGCCAGCGGACATCGGGATGCTCGAAGAAGAAGGTGCGCGCCAGCCCCCACAGACACGCCTGATTGCCGCAGGCATGAGCAGCCTGCCAAACTGAATAATTTTCAGCGCCGCCAACGCGAGCAGCGCCGCCTTCGCACAGCTCCGCACCAGCAGCCTCAGAAGCATCCGCCCACACCCAGGCGGTAACTATAATGACCTCGCTGTCGGGAGCCGCCTCGTCGCGCATCCACCACTGCCAAAGCGGCCAGATATCCGCCACAGCCTGGTCGGGATGGGCATAAGCCAAATACACCAGCCGCCCCACGCCGTCCAAATCCGCCGGCAGACTGAGTTCTGACGCAGAGCCAAGCCAGCGCGCCGCGAGACCTCTTTCAGCCAAAGCCTCAGTCCAAGCCCGTCCCTCTTCTCCGCCGCCGATCACCAGCACCGACTGTCCCGCGCCGGCTCCAGCTAACGGCACATCACTCCTAAGACTTGAAAAATTATCAGTCCAGGGCACACGACAAATTGAATTATTTTCAGTCCAGGGCACGCGGCATACTGAAGTATCTTCAGTCCAGCGCACAAGGCAAACATCCGGAGCAGCAGACTGGACAGCAGGTGCGGCAGCAGACTGAGCAGCTGACAGGGCAGAGAACGGCGCAGACGCTGAATCAGACGACGAGAATTCATCCGCGTCCAGCGGGGCGAACCAATAGCTGCGGCGCTTAAAAACGCGCAAGGGTAAGCGCGGACGGCTTGTCTCGCCATCGGCAGGCTCATATCGCTCCAGCACCACATGGGCGTTGGTGCCCGCCAGCCCAAAAGCGCTTACGCCAGCGCGAACCGCCTCGCCCTGCGGCCAGGCTTCGATATGCGCCGCCAGCTGCACGCCGCGCCAGTCAAAATGCTCGGTCGGATGCTCGCTGTGCAGACTGGGCACGATCTGAACATGCTCGGCCATCAGCGCGGCTTTTATAAGCCCCACTACACCGGAAGCGCCCTCTAAATGCCCCAAATTGGTCTTAGCCGAGCCCACGCGCAGAGGGACGCGCTCAGCTGAGCACAGACTCGCCTGCAGCGCCCGCAGCTCCAGAGGATCGCCCAAGGGAGTAGCCGTGCCGTGCGCTTCAACGTAAGCTATGGAATCGGGAGACCAGCCGGCCTGGCGCAAAGCCAGCTGAATCACCTCACGCTGTGCAGTTAGGCTGGGAGCGCTGAAGCCGTTGGTATGGCCGTCCTGATTGACCGCGCTTCCACCAATAACGGCGTGAATAGGATCGCCATCGCGCTGAGCCTGAGAGAGCTTTTTCAGCACCACGGCCCCGCAGCCCTCGCCGCGCACAAAGCCATCGGCCTCGGAGCTGAAGGTGCGGCACTGACCGCTCGGCGATATGGCCCCCAGCTTAGAGAGCAGATCGTCGTATTTGGCGTTAATTATGAGGTTAACCCCAGCGGCCACGGCCATATCGCATTCGCCCAGGCGCAGGGACTGGCAGGCATAATGCACAGCCGTCAGAGACGAAGAGCAGGCCGTATCTACCACTATGGCCGGACCGCGCCAGCCCAGCGTATAGGACAGACGCCCGGCAACAGCGCTGGCCTGCACGCCCGTTCCGCTCCAAGAGGTATACGCATCGCGCTGATAGACCAGATCGCCGTATTCATTGCTGGACATGCCCACAAAGACGCCGGCCTTCTGTCCAAAGGTCTGCCCGGGATCAATGGCGCCGTCTTCCAGAGCCTGCCAGACGGTTTCCAGCAGCAGGCGCTGCTGAGGGGCCATGCTTGAAGCTTCGTCAGCGCTTATGCGGAAAAACTCCGCATCGAATAAATCTATGCGCCGCAGATAGCCGCCTGGCAGCTTCAGGCCGCGGCGTTCCGCGGGAGGCGCGGACACGGCACAGCGCTCCTGCAGCAGAGCCTGCCAGAAGGCCTCCGGCCCTTCTATATCGCCGGGCAGACGACAGCCTATGCCCACAATGGCTATCGGCTCATCAGCAGATGCCACGGACGCAGACGCCGCTGAAGAAAGCTCAAAGCTCTCAGCTTGGCGGGCGCTCCTCTGGCCAGCCGAGCGCTCCCCCGTCTCCTCCGCCAGCCAGGCGCTCAGGCTTTCGGGATCGGGATGCTCGAATATGACCGTAACTGGCAAAGGCCGGGCGCACAGCTCCTGCAGGACGTTGCGCAGCTGCACGGCTTGCAGCGAATCCAACCCCCACTCCTTAAATGAGCGCTGCGGCTCCGCCAAAATATCTTCAGCTGTGCAGGAGCCGCCCATTATCCGCACCGCCGCCTCGGCGATCCGGCGCCGCCATTCCGCCGCCGACAGCGGCTGACGCGCCACGCCTGATGTTGCGGCATCGGCCTGAGGCCCATTTATTGCTGCAGCAGTAGCCAGCTGGCCGCGCTCTGCCAAAGCTTCCCGCACTTCAGCCCACAGCGAGCTGTCCCGCCACTGCGGATAATAGGCCAGCCATTTTTCGGCATCAACTGTACCGAGTATGGTGGCATCGCCATCGGCCTCTAAAGCCACCTCTAGAAGGCTGAGCATCTGGGCTACGCCCAGCTGCCCCACTCCGTCCGCACTCAAGCGGCGCAGGCGTTCGGAATCGCCGGCCATAAGCCCGGCATCGGCACAGGTACACCAGGCCAGCGCCTGCGCTCTGCCACCCAGGGCGCGCCGTTCGCGCACCACCGTCTCGGCAAAGGCGTTGGCCGCCGCGTAAAGCCCCTGCCCCGGGGAGACCAAAGCCGCCGCCACGGAGCTAAACACTACGAACTGAATATTTTTCAATTCCGCCGTGGCGCGGTGCAGACTGACAGCTCCCAGAGCCTTCGGGCGCCAGATAGTTTCCCAATCGGCAGACGATATTTCACCCAGCAGCCGCGGCTGATACGCCCCCGCCAGATGGAAAATGCCAGCCAGGGGATGAGAGCTATTCTGAATCTGCCCCACCAGCTCGGCTACGGCGGCATACTCGCCGACATCTAAACGCGCCAGGCGCACCGCGGCGGGACCGCTCTGCAAACGCTGCCAGCGCGAGTCATCCGCTATCCTGCCCGACCTGCTGGCCAGTACCAAATGGCGTGCCCCGCGCTCCGCCATAAATTCCGCCAGCGCCAGGCCCAGACCGCCGGTGCCGCCGGTTATCAGATAAGTTTTATCCCCAGAGAAAAATAAGCGTTTCTCGTTAACCGCCAACTGAGGATGCTCACAGCACCGCAGCAGACAGCCTGTATTATCAGCGCTGACCTGCGGCCCGTAAACGTCTATAGCCCGGGTGCGCAGGCGCGGAGCGCTAAAATGACCTTCCAGCAGGCGCAGCTCGTCTTCATCGGCCAGCGCGCCGCCCAGCCAGGCGAGCACCGCCGGATCTGCTATATCATCCGCGAGCAGACTGCGGCAGGCCAGATGCGGGTACTCGCAGTGCGCCGCCCGCATAAGCGCCACCATACTGGCAGGCTCATAATAGCCCTGCCCAGAGAACAGGCACAGCAGATGCAGCTTCAGCGCGGCGGAGCGCTGTCCCAAACGCCCCAGCAGGGACAGCCATATTTCAATTTCGGCGCGCTCGGGATATCCTGCGCTCACATAAAGCAAGCCAGATCGCGTATCGGCCAGACGCTCAAGCTCATCCCAGTTTCCAGGTTCGATAACCGCCAGCGGGCAGCGCCCCTGAATAAGCTCGGCCGCCAGAGCGGCACTAGCAGGAGTACAGCATACCGCCAAGCCAGCCCAGTCGGGAAGCGTTTCATCTGGATCGTCCGGCAAATTCTGCCATTCCAGCCGCTGAAAATGCTCGGGAACCCCGCGCAGGGGGAACCACAGGGCGGGCGCTTCGGCAGAAGCGGCAGCAGCTACAGCCGCGGGCAGATCGCTTTCCGATGCCTCAGAAACAGCGCCAGCCACCTGCCCAGGCAGGCGGCAGCCAGAGACTGCGGAAGCGGCGGCAGGCAATACCGCGGAAGAGGCTATTTCGGCTTCGGGCAGGCTTATATCGACAGTCTGCAGCACCGCTTCAGCGCTCAGTTTTCCAGCGGCGGCCAGCCCGCGCAGGCATGACGGCGCATCCTGGAAAACCGCGTGGGCATTGCTTCCGGTAAGCCCGAAGGAGCTGACCCCCGCCCGCAGCGCCTCACCGTTCCAAGGCTCGAGCTTTTCCTGTATTTGCAGATTATCCCAGCGGCAATGGCGGTTAGCAGGCCCATAAGTAATCTGAGGGGGCAGCTGGCGATAATGCAGGGCCAGAACCGTTTTGAGCGATCCAGCCAACCCAGCGGCTCCCTCCAGATGGCCCACATTGGCCTTTACCGAGCCCAGGCGCAGGGGCCGGCCGCGCCGCTCGGCGGCCAGCTCCGCCAAAGCGCCAATCTCGATGGGATCGCCCAGAGGAGTGCCGGTGCCGTGCAGCTCAAGATAGTCAATATCATCTAAGCTCAGATGCGAACGGCGCAGAGCGTCGCTTATCAGCGCCTGCTGCGCCAGCCCGTTGGGGGCGGTAAAGCCATTGCTGAAGCCATCCTGATTCAGAGCTGTGCCCAGCAGAACCGCCCAACTGCGCTGCCCAGAGCGCACCGCCTCGGACAGGCGCCGCAGCATAAAGACCACGCAGCCCTCGCCGCGCCCGTACCCGTCGGCAGCATCGGCAAAGGTCTTAGTGCGGCCGTCTGCCGCCAGCATATTCAGATCGCTGTAATGGCTAAACAGCGGGCGCGAGAGATAAAGGCGCACCCCTCCGACCAGGGCGGTATCGCAGCGTCCGTTGCGCAGCTCCTGGGCGGCCGTGTGCAGAGCGCTCAGCGAAGAAGAGCAGGCGCTGTCGACGAGCAAGGCCGGTCCCTGCCAGTTAAAGGCATAGGCTAAATGGCCGGCCAGAGCGCTGTCGAGCGTGCCGCTACTGTGCCAGGCATCTATGCAGCCGTTTTTATAAAGCAGCGGACGGTACGAGCCGGCGGGCGCCCCCACATACACGCCTACCCGCCCCATGGCCTCGGCGGGATGCTTATCGGTTAGCGACTGCCAGGCCTGGGCCGCGGTCTGCAGCAGCAGGCGCTGCTGAGGATCGAGAGAGGGTACCTCGCTAGCGGCGATGTGAAATGGCTCGCCCGCAAAACATTCGATTCGGGAAAGATAGGACGCCCGGTATTCCTGCCAGCGCTCGGGAGTTTCCTCGTCAATAAGCCCAGGCTCCCAGAGCATCTGGCGGCGCCGATAGCTCATGGGAAGGGCAAGATTTCTGCCGGAGCAGATGAAGTGCCAGAAATCCTGAGGAGTATCTACCCCGCCTGGGAAGCGGCAGGCCAGGCCGACAATAGCCAGCGGCTCATCTTCGCTCTGTCCCGCTAGGGTGTCCTCCGCCGGCATTACCGCTATTGATGGCTCCGCAGACGCTATTATTGGCTCTGCAGGCTGCTTAGCCGATTCTGGGCGCAGGCTTTGCAGATACTCCGCCAGCAGTCTGGGACTCGGGTAAGACCACAGCGAAGTTAGCGGCAAATCAAGCTTCAATACATCATTCAAATAGGCGACAAATTCGCCGGCGGTAAGCGAGTTGAGCCCGCACTCGCTAAAGCGCATATCCTGGTCAAAATCCGCCTGAAAACGGCCTTCGAGCCAGGAGCGCATAATCTCCAAGCTCGGCCTAGTTGCCGCGTGGGACCAGCGCGCCGGCAAAGCGCCATCCTGCCAAAGCCTCCGGCAGGCGGCCCGGCTGATTTTGCCGTTAGAGGTGCGGGGCAGGCTTCCAGCGTCCAGCATGGCCATATAATCAGCGCTCAGCCTAAACTCTTCCCAAAGCACCCGATTAATCAGACGCTGGCGCTCAAGGCAGACAGCTTCGCTATCATTGCCTTCCCACAGCACCAGCAGGCGTTCGCCGTCATCGCGTTCGGCTGACAGAACAGTACAGAACTGCGCTTCCAGCTCTGGAATAGCTTTTTCCAAAGCCAGCTCGGCATCGAGGGGATAGAGCATACGCCCGTTGATTTTAATAATTTCCTTTATCCGTCCGGACACGTACAGACTTCCGGCGTGGATAAAGCCCAAATCGCCGGTGCGCAGACCCTGAGTGGAAAAGACTCGCCCAGTATCCTCTTCCCTGCCCCAGTACCCAGCGGCCTGAGCTGGCGAGGTAAGGCATATTTCCCCGACCACATCTTCAGGGCACTCCCGCCCCGAGCCGTCTATTACGCAAAGCCTTCCCGGGCCTCGGTACAATCCGCAGCCCACCAGTTCCGAGCTTCCCGGTACGGCGCGGCCCTCGCTTAGATCCTTCGGCGATACAGCATAAGCTTCAGGCTGCCCCGTGATGAGCAGGGAGACGCACTCTGACATGCCCCAGCTGGCTCTCCAGGCGCCGGGATTAAAGCCATAAGGGCGCAGCGTCCGCTCAAAGCGGCGCAGCGTAGAGGCGCGCACAGGCTCGGCCCCATTTACCGCAAAGCGCCAGGCCGACAAATTCCAGCCCCTATCGCCGAGAGTCTCCAGGCGTGAGGCGGCCCGAGCATAAAGAGAATTAACAGCGACGCTGAACTGAGCCTTCAGCCGCTCAATAGCGCCCAACCAGCGCTCGGGATAAACCGCGGCTATATCGGGCGAAAGCAGATAAGCGGGGCAGCCATTTAGGATAGGGAACAGTGCTCCCAGCACCAGCCCGACGTTGTGATACATGGGCATAGGACTGACGCAGGGGATGCCCTTCTGCAAAGGACAGGATTCTTGCCAGTATTCCAAAGCAAAGGCCAAATTGGCCAGGGTAATCTTAACCCCGTGCGGATCTGCGGTAGATCCAGAAGTATACAGCAGACAGGCCAAATTAGCAGGCCCTGTCTCAGCCAGCTCCAGCACCCCGTCAGTCGCGTACTTCTCGCCTTCTTCATAGGCTATGAACGGAGCAGACACGGCTTTTTGAGCCATATCTCTGTGCCTTTGCGCTCCAATTACCGCGCAGGCCGCGCAGTCTGACACAACTTTAGCTAAGCGCTCAGCGTTACCGCCTTCTGGTATTGGCACCGCCACAGCCCCGCAGTACAGGCAGGCAAAAAAAGCGGGCAGCAAGTCTAAGCCATGGTCGGGAACCAGAAGAATCACGCGCTTTTGGTGCACAGACGGAATAAACCGCCGCAGCTGGGCAGCTATCTGCCGCGCTTTGCCATGCATTTCTCCGTAGGTCAGCGCCTGAGCAGGCCGGCCGTCGTCGTCCAGCCAACAGCAGGCTACAGAATCCGCCAGAGAATCCGCGAATTCCAGCCAGGATTTAATTAGCGCTGTTGGCACATAAACGCGATCTGCCTTAATAATCTCCATCTTTGCTCATCAGATTTTCAATATCTGAAGCGTATTCCGCCGCAGTATCGAAATCAACGCGCTGATTGCGAACCAGCTCGCGCAGATGATAGTCAAAGGTTTGCATACCCTCCTTGCGGCCCATCATCATAAAGGTGTGCAGCTGGTTAAAACGGCCTTCGCGCAGTACGCTGGTTATACTGTGATTATTTATCAGAATCTCCATAGCCGCCACTCTGCCTCCTCCGCGGGCAGGCATCAGCTGCTGGCATACGCAGGCCTGCAATACCGTGGCGATTAAAGCGCGCACAGACCCCTGCTCAGTGGGAGGGAACACATCGACAAGCCGCGAGGTCGTCTGAGCTACAGAGTTGGTGTGCAAGGTGCCAAGAACTAAGTGTCCAGTTTCCGCGGCGCGCAGAGCCTGGCGAATCGTATTCAAATCGCGCATCTCGCCAACCATAATAACATCGGGAGACTCGCGCAGAGCCGCGGTGAGCGCCTGGCTGAAGGTGGGCACATGAGTGCCAACCTGCCTCTGTTCTATGTACGACTTTTTAGGCTCATGAATAAACTCTATGGGATCTTCGATGGTTATAATATGCGCAGCCCGCGTAGTATTAATATGATTGATAATAGAAGCCAGGGTTGTCGTTTTGCCGCTGCCCGTAGGCCCAGTGACTAAAACCAAGCCCTTCTGAGCGTCGGCGATGGATTTCAGAGACTCGGGCAGACCGAGATCGTCGATGGTGGGAATATCATTGGGTATGATGCGCATTACCGCGCCGCGGCCGCTGTAGTGATTGAGAACATTGACCCTAAAACGGCACACGCCAGGGATCTGGTACGACAAATCGGCATCGCCGTACTTAGCGTACTCATCGTAGCTATACTCGTCGATCAGCGTATTCAGAATCATGTCGATATCGTCGGGGCTGAGCTCTGGCATATCCAAGAAGTTGACTTCGCCATTGATGCGCACAGCCGGCTGAGCCCCTTCTTCAAGGTGAAGATCAGAAGCTCCAGACTGAACAGCCTGGTATAAAAAATTCTGCAAATCAAACACTGTCAGAACACCAACCCTCTGCTTCGCGCTTCATCAAGCTTTTTGCTGAATTCTACCTGGTTATGAGCTTTATTTATAGCCTCCTCGGGATCGATAATCCCATTGGTCACCCAGTGGAGCAAGCTGTCGTCCATGGTACACATTCCCCACTGCTTGCCCACTTCGATGAGACCCGGAAGCTGGTGCAGCTTATTCTCGCGAATAACATTGCCCACCGCATCGTTATGAAGAAGGATTTCGAAAGCTGGAACCTGCCCCTGTCCATCCACGCGCATAATCAGCTGCTGAGATATAACGGCACTCAAGGCTTCGGACAGCATGACCCGGATCTGGCTCTGCTGATGAGCGTCAGAGCTGTTGAGAATACGGCTGATAGTATGGCTGGCAGAGATAGTGTGCAAGGTTGCCATAACCAAGTGCCCAGTCTCAGCGGCCTGAATAGCCAGCTGAATAGTGACAGGATCGCGCATCTCGCCGACGACAATCACATCTGGGTCTTCGCGCAGCGCCGCGTGCAAAGCGCGCTGGAACGACTCCACGTGAATGCCGACATGGCGCTGGATTACTACAGCGTTGATATTCTTGTGCACATATTCTATCGGGTCTTCTATCGTTATTATATGCGCCTTGCGATGCTCGTTGATATAACGGCACATAGCCGCCAGAGTACTGGATTTGCCAGCGCCCGTAGGCCCAGTGACCAGAATCAGACCATTGCGCCCCATAGCCAGCTTTTTAACGACAGTAGGCAGACCCAATTCATCGCACGTAGGCGGCTCTGAAGGAATCGCGCGGAAGACCACCGACATGCCGCAGCGCTGATGATAGGCGTTGCAGCGAAAACGCCTGCACGCTCCACCATTTACCGACGGACTCTCATAAGCGAAGTCGACGCTTAGAGTATCGTGCAGTATCTCTGCCTCATTGGGAAGCAGTATCTCTTCCAGCAAATCGGTTATGTCTTCATTTTTAACCACCGGATAAGGCATCGGCACAAGCTGATTGCTGCCTTTTTTCAAAGCCGGGACAAACCCAGAACACAGAAGCAGATCAAAGCCTCCGTGGGTTATCATATAATCTAAATACTCTTCTAAATGCACACTCATACAAAAATATATAATTCTTAATGCAAGCTTCACATCCTGCTTTACCCACGCACCTGCGCTTTATCCGCATAAGCACTGCAATACCTGGCTAAGCTCAGATAAGCCTGCCGCAGAGCTGGCTACGCATCCTAATGAGCTGTTCACATTGCTGCCAAGCGGGCGTATAATCAGTTATCATGCCCGTCTATGCTGACGCCCACTGCCATCTGCACCACCCATCAATGCGCTCCCAATTAGAGACGCTGCTGGCAGACAAAAAGAAGGTTCATTTAGTCTGCGCCGGCATATCCTCCCGCGACTGGCCGCAGCTGCTCAAACTGCAGAGGGATATGCAGAGCAAGCATCCGCACAGCTGCATAGAGTGCTGCTTTGGCATTCATCCCTGGGAGGCTGCGAATATTTCCGCCAGCCCCGATGCTTTGGCCGAAGCCGAAGCGCGATTGGAGTCGGTCTTACGCGATCAGGCGCCCTCCGCTGCCGCAGTAGGCGAAATCGGTCTCGACCGCGCCTGGCTGGCCCGGCAGACTCCCCCCTGCAGAGAGCAGCTTTGGGATACTCAAAAGCAGCTGCTGGCCATGCAGCTCAGCGCGGCCCAGCGCTGGCAGCTTCCCGCGGTTCTGCACTGCGTAAAGGCTCACGGCACAATGCAGGAAATGCTGCGGAAGGTACCGACGCTGCCGCCGAGCTTTTTGCACGGCTTTTATGGGCCTCCCGAAGCCCTGCGCATTTATGCGGACTTAAAGCTTTATGTATCGTTCAGCACCGCACAGCTGCTAAAGGACTGGCACTCGCTCGACTGGCAGGAGCGCGGCAAACCGCGCTGGCAGACATCGGCCGACGCTTTGCCCCTAAATCGCATACTGCTGGAAAGCGACAGCGGGCCGCAGGCGGACGGAAGCCCCAGCCCACCGCGCCGCGCCGATCAGGCCGCGATGCCTTTGGCTGAGCTTTACCGCTGCTCTGCCGATGATATTTTGGAACAGGCTGGCCTTAACCTTGCCAGTTGGCTTCACAGACGCTGATGCGCATGGTCTGACTCCGACAGTCTGCCAAGGCTGGCGGCTAAAGGTTTTTATTATGCCTTAAAAAACTATTATCCCCAAACGCACCAAGCAAAAGCCTCTATCCAGAATGCAGAACACCGCCTCTCCCAAAAAAAAGAAAAAGCGCATAAAAAAGCTGGCGAAATCAGCGTTTAGGCTGGTTTTGATGCTTCTTATTCTAGTTTTTACCGCGGAAAACTATCTCCAAATCACCGGCTACCAGCGCTCCCAGTACAGCATAGACCTACACTCGCGTATGCGCTGGTTCAATGCACACGGGATTCACTACAGCTCCGAGAACCCAGCCTCCATCGAGATCATCTGGCCCAACGATCAGCGGCGCAGCCGCCAGCGCATGGAGAAGAACGCTCCCTACAGGGCGGCGTTCTTTGGAGATTCGTACACCTACGGGGCAGCTATCAACGATTGGGAAACGTACTGCTGGCGGCTCAATGAAAAATTTCCCGATGTCTGCTTTGACAATTACGCTGTAGGCGGGTACGGCCCGTACCAATGCTATCTGGCCTTTATCGAGGAGCTCAGCAAGCGCAAATACGATATGGCCATTTACTCCCTTTGGCACGGCCAGCTAAGACGCGAATGCTGGGAGCATCAGCGCTCCGACGGCAGCCTAGAGCCATGGGTGGAATATAATAACGGAGAGTTCATCGAGCATCCGACCCCTACGTCCAGTTATTTATTCATGACCGATTCCTATCTTCTCTCATTTTTGCGGCGCGTTTCAGTAGGAATGTCGGCAAAAAAGGCGGTTCAGACCAGCGCTGAGCACAAAAAAGAAGCTCTGACAGCCTTGGTGCTAAAAATGCAGAGCTTCGCCAAAAAGAACAATATCGACTTTATTATTTGTCTGTTAGACGAGACAAAAAGCTTTTACTTTAATACTGAAGATATCGACACAGCCGGCATAGACGTCGTCGAGGTTGCCATTCAGTACAACGATTACAATAAGTTTGTAAAAGAATACAAA
>JAFSXO010000059.1 GCA_017444045.1 bacterium
AAAGGCTGCTCCAGGGGCAAGAGTTTCACCACTGCGGCCAGCATTACCGCCTGGAAAAGACCAGGCTGTACACCCTGCCCGCCGCTCCGCCGCCTATAGCCGTGGCCACATCAGGGCCATATATGAGCAAAAAAATAGGAGAGCTAGGCTTGAGCCTGCTCACCGTAAAGGCAGAGCGAGACAAGATGCAGGGCTTGCTGGAGCGCTTTGCCCAGGGCTTAAATACCTGCGGCAGCGCTTCGGAACAGGCGAAACGGTGGTTGCAGATGCATGTTTCCTGGGCCGATGATTACGGCACAGCCTGCGAGAACGCCCTGCGCGAGTGGCCCAATGGGGCTATGAATTTCCCCAAGGCGGACATACGCTATCCCCAGGTGCTGGCAGATATCGCCCGCTCGGTAAGGATAGAAGATTTTGCCAGCCGCGTACTGATAGCGACAGACGCCGAGGACTACCGCCGCGCCCTGCAGGAGGCCGAGGGATTGGGGTTCGATACGGTGTTTATCCACAATGTGGGGCGCAACCAGGCGGAGTTTATGCGCTTTGCCGCCAGCGAGAGCCTGCTGGAACAATAGACTATTAGGATCGTCAAACGTGTATCGCATATAACTCCTCTTTTTTGAATCATTAATGATTCAAAAAAGAGGAGTTATATTTAAAATTTGCTATATTTTTGAATTTTAATCAATCATTGCCAATATATCAGTACTATGATATAACATATTCAAGTGCTGCCAGATACGGAAGCGGTTAGCCCTCGGAACGTCTCTAACACGTGAAAGGGCTTTTGTGGATCCTTCACTTGATGCCCCGAAAGGGAGACTGAGAGAGGAGGGCTTGTCGATGCTGACAATTGAAGGTCTCATTGCAGTTCTTAGCTTATGCTTGGGCTGTTTTAGCGCCGGATATATGATCGGTCGCCGAGATAGCAATAGTTCACAAAATAAATAACCGCCCCAATGCCTAAGGTCGCGGTTATTTACTAACTAACACCGAGGGCTAACCGTTTCCGGTAGCACTTTCTTATTATATAGCACTAAGCTGCAACGCTGTCAAATATTCCGATAAAGGCTTATTGCACCTATAACCATCAGCACCAGCTTGCTCAATAACATTGCTGTTTTAATAAAGGGTTACCGTCCGCAAAACGAAAAAGCCAGTAAAAGCCTTACGAACAACAGGAGACCATTGCCTTGAACAGCAAAATAAGCATCATTATTTCGTTGCTGGCAATAAGCATCGCCTGTAGCGGATTGTTTTCTACGGAGCCATATATGATTGTTGGGGCAAGATCAGATATAAAAGACCAGGCAGCGCTTAGCCAGGAGCAAATAACGGCCCTGGATCGAGAACTAGCCGCCATGATCGGCGATACCGGCACCAAAGTCCCAGGATTAGGCGTCATCGTATTCCGAAACGGAAGAGAAGCGTACAGCTGCTTTCTAGGTGCCAGCCGCATCAGCGGCAAGGACGGTTCTCCAAACCAGCCCTTCACCAGAGACAGCCGTTTCCGCGCCGCTTCTGTGTCCAAGCAGTTCACGGTCTTTACCCTAATGCAGCTCAGCGAGCAGGGAAGAATTGATTTAGATGCCGATGGGAGCAAATACCTGGGCTTTACCCTGCGCAATCCCCACTACCCCGATATCCCCATCACAGCGCGAATGCTGGCCTCGCATACATCATCTATTCGGGACGGACGCGTATACAGCATTCCGCCCCAGATGAGCGTAACTGAATTCTTCGACCCCGCCGGACAATTCTACGAAGGCGGAGCCCATTTCGCACCGCAGGAAGAGAAGCCCGGAGAATACTTCACTTATTCTAACCTAAATTACGGACTTTTGGGCACGATCATCGAGGCCGTAACTGGGGAGCGCTTCGACCTCTGCCAAAAGCGCCACATTCTGCAGCAGCTGTCCATTGGGGGCGACTATGTGCCGGGCAATTTCAGCTCCCAGAAATTCCAGAAGCTGGGTACTGTCTACCAGAAGAAGGACGCCTCCGGAAAATGGGACGAAAACGGCCCCTGGTATGGCAAAGCCGACGATTACCAAGGGAATCAGCCCCAAGCCGACACCATAATCCTGCAGAACCCGTACGCCGAAGAGGTACAGGATACGTACAGTCTGGAAGGTTACCGCCCAGGCTCAAACGCCACCATGCTGTCGCCGGCCGGAGGCCTGCGCATTTCAACAGAAGAGCTATCCCACGCGCTTTTAATGCTCATACACGATGGCATATACAATGGCCAACGGGTTCTGTCTCCGGCCTCTGTCAAGGAAATGCTGGCCAGGCAATGGACATACTCTGAAACGCATAAAAACGGCAATAATTACGGCGGATCGCTTCTCTCCTACGGACTTGGCCTATATCAGATAGACGGAAACAGCAGGGCGCGTTTCTGCCGCGACAAGAAGCTCGATTTCGTAGGCCATACCGGAGAGGCATTTGGTCTGCTTTCCTCCTGCTTCTTTCGCCCAGGCACCGGCGACGGTTTTGTCTATATTCTGAACGGTACCGCCCTGGAGATAGATGAGGATAAGCGCAGCTTGGGAAAATTCAGCAGCAATTACATTTGGGAGGAGAATCTGACCGACGCCATCTGCCGCATATGCTTTACCGAATAGCCGTACGCTGCGCAGCGCTTCACAGCGAAGCCAGCTTCTCTAAATACAGCACAGGTACCGCTTTCGTAAGCCAGACTCCATTGACCGACCTATAAAACTTATGTCCGTCCGCCGCCATAACTCCAGAAGCTACACGATAGACTACAGGCCGGCCATGCCGAGTCCCCACCTGCTTAGCGGTCTGGATATCAGCAGAGAGATGCACATACAGGCGGCTTTTAGGCAGCAGTCCCTTTCTGTCGATAGATTCGACATATTTTTCTCCAGTACCATGATACAGGTACTGCGGAGGCTGCAGCTCCTCTAACTCAACATCGACGGGAATAGAATGGCCCTGATTGGCGCGTATCAGGGTTTTATCGTCATTAAAGGAGTAGCGCTGCTTGGAATCGCTGCGCACTATCTCTTCCAAATCGGGCATAGTTAAATGATGTGTCCGATTAATACCTGCTATCAGCTCGTCGACATTGGCCCAGCCATGCTCATCGAGGGTGATGCCTATCTCCTCCGGACGATGGCGCAGAATTAAAGCTATAAACTTGCTGACTTCATTTTTATTAGACATGACCCACCATGACTTCGTAATCTCTCTTATCGTAAATCACCAAATACACATCCAAATCGCGATCTTCTTTCAAGAATTTGGTGATCGTCTCTTTGGCCACGCGCACAGCCTGATCCTTGGGATAGCCGTACACGCCGGCAGAGATCAGGGGAAAGGCCACGCTGGAGCAGCCGTTTTCCGCCGCCAGCTGCAAAGAGCGCCGATAGCATGAGGTCAGCAGAGCTTCCTCGCCATAGCCTCCGCCCTCCCAGATCGGACCCACGGTGTGTATTACGTGCTTACAGGGAAGCCTGTATGCACCGGTGATTTTGGCATCGCCAGTATCGCAGCCGTTGAGAGTAGCGCACTCCTTAACCAGCTCCGGCCCAGCGGCGCGATGAATACAACCGTCAACTCCCCCGCCGCCCAGCAGGCTATTGTTCGCTGCATTGACGATAGCGTCAACCTTCATTTCGGTGATATCACCTTGGACTATTGAAAACGGCATATTATCCTCACATTATTAATTATTACATCTGTAACTTCTTTATTGCTTGTTACAGCGCTGGCTTAATTGCGCAGCACCCGCCTCCAGAGCTGACATTGTTGCCAGCTATCTTTAATAAAAAGCGATCTTTTGAAAGACGATATCAGCTTCTTTCAGAGCATTCTCAAAGGCAAACCTGCCCGCGAAAGTATCGAGGCCATGCTCCTCGATGAACGCCCGAAACGCTTCACTTTCCTCAGCGCCGCCTAAATGTTCATCACGGAATCTTTTCCAGTCAGCGGCCAGCAGTTCATAATGAAAGTCATCGGCCAGCTCGTAATCGACAACTACCCCCACAAGCTCTCCGCTTACGCTATAAACATGGCGATAATAAACAGGACCAGATATGGCGATGCGATCGCCAAACCGACACCCATTTTTGCGCCACTCATCACTGTGCATACTTGCGCACCCGTCCTATGCAAAAAAACGGATATATTATACCAGAATTATGAGAAGAAATATAACATGAATCAGCGAGATGCTATCTCACGCCAGCCTTGTAAATGCCAAGGACAAACAGCAGAAGGAGACGGTGTTCACCAAGTCTCACTACGAAAAGCTGCGCAAAGTGTATTCGATTTGGGTGTGCACCGAGGTGCCGAAGTATTACCAGAATACAATTATGGCCTATAGTATGGCGGAGAGAAGTTATTTTGGCAACGCTCCAGCTGAGCCAGAGAACTACGATCTTTTATCTGTGGTAATGATCGGCCTCGGCGATTCTAAAGTTTGGTAAAAAAGAGCCTTGAGCAAGGCCGCAGCGAGGCATCGAACAGGGCCGCAACGAGGGTGTTTTGACTTCTATCCGCAGCCTTATGCAGAAAATGAGCTGGACGGCAACTGAAGCCATGGATGCATTAGACATACCGGACAATGAACGGCAAAAGTATATAGAGGCGCTGGCAAAGTAAGCATTTTTACACTGGTGCCAGTATAAGACATTCCCGATTCAAAATGCGCAAAAAAAAGGCGCCCATACATAACAGGCGCCCCGTTAGACAAACTGGATTCGCAGCAGCGGCTATTTAATCTGCGTCCAATCCACTCCGTTCAAATCCTGATCGGAATTGGGATTATACAGAGTAGAATCGGTGTTGATAACCTCACCATTGCTGTTCGTCCAGGCGTGATTATAATTATTGTCGGTCGTAACCGTATAACCGGGATTATACGGATTAGCGATATCGGTAGTCTCCGTAATCATTTCGTGCTGTCCCTGGCGCACTCTGTCCATGGTGGCAGCATTGCTCTGATTCATATGCTGCTGAACGTTGCTGATGTAATTGTTCTTATCCTGAACAATTTGGTTCATCCGGTCATAATGGGCATTATTCTGCTGATTTTGCTGCGCGGTGTACTGCATGCCGTACTGCACCCACTGCGGATTTTCCTGACGCGAGGCCAGGATGCCCAGCACAGATTTCTGCTCCTGCGGCAGCTGTGAAGCCGGAGCGACAACTCCGTAGCTGTTCTGAATGCTTATGCCGTGCAGCGTAACCCGCCCGGCAGTGTACTCCCAGCACAGCAGATTCGAGATCAGATCACCCTTGTACGGCTGGCCGTTGCAGGTCATGCTGACCACAGCGTGATACTGCAGCGGGGTGAAATTGGCCCTAAGGCTAGGAGCTACCTTGCTTTTCATAAACTGTATCGTCTGCTGGTTTTCCGGAGTATTATGCGGAGATAAGCTAGACGATACCACCTTCACATTCTGCATATTCAGAAACTGGCGCAAATCGCTCAGCAGACCGGTAGCTATATTGTTATTCTGCAGAATCGGGGAACTGCGATAGGGCCCCACACCATCGTAGCTCGTTGAGAAATTGCGGAAGCCCACGCTGCCGACCTGGGGATGCACAAAAATACTCTGCCAGGTGATATTTTTCATCGGAGGGCGCAGCACTTGGCCCGTACCCTTCCAGCCCGCGGGCAGCTTATATGATTCAACGACCAAATTGGTGCCCTGATCGACCAAGGAGAAGACGTTGCCCCCCGCCTTTGTTGCGGCCTTAGCTCCCTTTTTGCCCCCAGCATTGGCGGCCAGCTGCTGTACCTCACCATATTCGCCGCCATCGTCGTTAGCAAAAACATCTGGCTCACAGCCGTTATTCAGCTCGCCACCGTTATTAGCGCACTCGCCCGCTGTCCCGACTACGCAGCCGCCCTCGCGGATGCCCATAGCCTCTGCAGATTCATCGCCGCAGGTGCCAGCCCCCTCGGTCTGGGCAACAGAAGCATCATCAGCATCATCCAAAGCACTAAGCGCTGCTTCTTTGATCTGGCTGCATCCCACCAGGCACGAACACAAAAGCAAAGAAAAAGCT
>JAFSXO010000060.1 GCA_017444045.1 bacterium
ATCACCGGCGCGATTTATTCTCGCTGCTGCCAAATCGACGCGATTCAACGTGGGAGGGGCTTCTTCTAACATAGCCAGGGTCATATCTTCCTCGGCGGCTTTAGCGCTGGTGGCTTCGCTGGCAGAGGGGATTATGACGATAAGGCCAACAGGCAACGCTCCTGTTTTGCCTTTTAGCTGAGGGTTGAGCTCAGTGATCTGGCTAACGCTTACGTTGTAGCGGCTAGAAATTTTGTCTAGGGTGTCACCGGTGCGGATGGAATAAACTACATCGGCACGAGCGGGGGCACTGCCCAGCAAAATAAAGCCGAGCGAAAGAATAGTTAGTAGTTTGCCGAAACTCACAAAATGCTCCAAAATTGGAAGTTATGTCTTCGCTGGAACGGCTGTTCCAGTTACAAAAATGCCCGAGGTCTAAAAACCAACGGTCATAGCTGATATTTTATTTTCTATTTATTATTCTAGCCTCCTGCTTTAGCAATGCCTATACGCTAAGGAGCAAATCATTGACTTTGCTAATTCGTTTGCAGCGGGGTGTGCAGCAAGCAGGCTTATGTTAGGCATTATGGAAAAATAAGTTGTTTTTGCTTGTCTTGCGAAATGTCTTTTTATTTGTTTTACGAGAAATAATCGGCAATTGTGCTTAAACTATCGAAAGAGAGTGGGCTGAAATTATGTTGTGTATGACGTGTGGCCATCAGTCTGCCGATGGCGTGAGTGTGTGTGCGAATTGCGGGGCAACTCTGCGCAGCAGTAGCAGTGGTGCCTCAGGCGAAGTGATGCAGCCTCCGCCGTATCTTAATGCTGTCTATCAGATAATATCGTCAATTATTGACACCTTCGATGCTGGAGGGATAGACGCCGCTGAAGCGGATAAACGCTTGGCAAAATATGAGGAGCATTTCCGGAAAAAGGCGGCGGAAGTACGCGCCATGGAGATACCCGAAGATTTGCGCGATACTTTCGATGAAGAATATCGCTGTGGCTTGCATGGCACTGAAGGGCTACGGGATGCTGTGGCTACTCTGCGCCAGTATTTAGTAAACTGTGACGTAACCTGCCGCGACAGAGGGCTTGCGGCCGCCGATAGCTCTTTGCATTTGGTAAACCGGGCTATGCGCCTTAATTGGGAAACTGCTAACGTGTTTACGAAATCCTTGGAGGATATGGCGGCGCAGCAGAACAGCGGTGATTACGGTCTGGGCGGAGGCTTTGCCCTGGCCGGGGAGATGAATATCACTGGTTTTTAATGCGCTATAAGCTTGGTGCAGTTCTGCTGTGCATACTAAAAAAGGTACCGATTTAGGCACCTTTTTTAGTATGCTGATAAAACTAAGGCTGCTAGACTAGCGGGTGGGCTGATTTAGCATACCGCTCATATGGTTAAAGAATGAATCGTCCAGACCGACATTTATAGTGACGCCCTTGAAGGCGCGTACCTTGTCCAGCTTCCCATCGTGATAGATTTTGATTAGGAAGGGGAAATAGCGGCCGTCGCTCAGCTTGTTAAAGGAACCGTATTCCACGGTAACCTGCTGGGCATTGTTGCCGTCGTGGCGGGTGAATTCCATGAGCATGGGGACGCGGCGGGCGGTGTCGACGAAAATATGACGCTCGTCCTTGGCATCTTGGGGATTTTTGATGATAATTTCGCGGGTCTGCACGCCTTCGATAAGGCGCTGCTGGCCAAACTCGTAGGATTTAGTCTCGTCGATGGGATAGCGCTGAATGTTGAAGGGCAGATTGTTTGTGGGAGACGGTGTGTCGGGTTTCTTTTTGACGGGATACTGTCCGGTGCTGAGATAGTGCCACATGGTTACGCCGTCGCGTATAATGATAGCCTGGCGCTGATCTAAAGGACCACCGGGATCCTGGATAATCGTATCTACGCGCAGCTTGTTGGGAGCCTTAAAATAAACCTTATCCTTAGATGACAGCATCAGCTGCCCGGTTTTGGAATCGCTGTCGGTACAGTCCATCTCCACAATAAGATCGTTTATCGGAGCTAGGCCATTGCCTCCGTATAGACTGTCAATAATGGCTTTGGCCTGGTGGTTGCCGGTTACGGCAAAGGCTGTATTAGCGGTGGCAAATATCGCCATGGCTAGGGCCATGATTAGGCAGCGTTGAATTGTTCTTTTCTGCATAGGCGATCCTCTTTTTCTTTCGCGTATGATATCTTAGCTATTATATCACTGTTTATTTTTAATGTGAAATAGGCTAATGCCCAATGCCATTTAGTTAAGGATTCGTGGCATTGGTTATGCTCAATCGTGAACGTTGGCGCTGCCTTGTACGTTAGTGTACAGGTTAGCACACGACATGCGTTAAACCTCGATTTCCCCACCAACTGTGGCCACCCCCTCTGTCGCAGTCGCGACATCTCC
>JAFSXO010000008.1 GCA_017444045.1 bacterium
CAGGATCCTGATTTTTTTTGATATTATTTTTTAAGCGCGGCAAAGCATGAGAGATAGTATTGGCTAAAAGAAATTGTCCATCAGCACAGTATTATTAATAGTTATGCGATTATTTACCACAAAATTTATGACAGCAGCTTCAGTCCTGCTCACCGTCTGGTGCCTGCTCTCCCCGCTCAGCGCCTCACCAACCCATCTGCGCTATCCAGACAATCTAGCCTGGCGTCTTATCACCGAGCGCGAGATTCAGCAGTTCACCAACTGCCCAGAGCTTCCGGGATACGAAAAAACGCACGCGCTGCCCCTGTTCTCGCAGCCATTAGCTCCGCTGAGCCAAATAAAGGCCGCACCAAACGGCAGACTGCCGCTTGAGACCCCAGCATCTACCTGGGAGATAGCCCCCTTTCCTTATATAGCGCCGCCGGCGCACGATTCCGGCTGGCAGCCGGCCGTCGCTGGCAAAATCATAGCAGGCCAGGCCCCGCCAGCTCCACGTCCCGAAGCCGAGACAGTGCCCTCTCAGCAGACGCCAGAAGTTTTCAGCGAGGTAAGCCCAGGAGAAAGTCCCTCGGCCGCCCTGCGTCCCCGCCCGCGCACGGCTGGCGAGCAGCTACTCCTGCCGTCAGACCGCCTGCCCGAGCCATTCAGCCTGCGCCGCTACAGCACCGATGAGCACGGTTTTTTTCAGATCGCTCTTTACAGCGGCTACAGCAGCATAAACGCTGAGGTAGCTTATAAAACCCTGCGCACCGCATCGCCCAACCGCCAGGCCATAAGCGGCCTAGGCAGCGAAGCCTTCCTGAGCCTGCTCGAGCTGCCGCCCGACCCCAACAGCAAGGCTGAGCGCAGCCGCGACAACAAGCTGCCCCCGGAAAGCTTTGGCACCGGCGAGCAGGAGATCAGCTTTGCCGAGATCGAGCCAGAGGGCAGCCAGCGCTTTGACCTAACCGACGAAGCCTACATAAAAGCCAAGCAGGCTCCTTTCTTTAATGATGTGCCCATAGAAGCGGCCAGTCTAACCGCCGTGCTGCCCAATTCTCTGCCCGAAGCTCTGCGCCAGACCGGGGCAGACGCACCGGCTCTCAGCGCCATCCGCCAGTCCGACACCAGGGACTTCCCCATGGCCGCAACCGGCTCCCTGCCGAACTCCGCGGTTAGCGATTCCCTGCCCCTGCCCGCCGCCGCGCCCAAGCCTATGGCGATAAGCGACGAAGGCAGCCCTGACGATAGCGCCCAGGGACAGGCTGACCCCATGTTCAGCTCCCCCAACGAGATGTCGCTTTCCGCGCCAGCTCCCGCCTTCGCCAATTCCGACAGCGAAGACGAGCAGATAAACGACCCGTTTGCGGAGCGCCCTAACTTAAGCCAGACAGAGCTAGGCCAGACAGAGACCCCCCACATACTCGTGCTTATCATGCATTTTCCCGAGAAGGACGCGGTAGTCGAGCTGGCTATGGACACGCGCATGGGAACCCTGCAGAACCTGATTGCCATGGCCTATCTGGTGCAGGGACGCTTTTTGCAGCGCTGGTAAAGGCTTGCTCGCGGTACAGACTGCTCGCACAGCTCAGCTCACAGGAAAAATAATTGTTAAATGTTCGTTTTATCTATTCCATTTTCCATAAAATAAAGTTATGATAGCGTTCGTATGCTAAAATTCTGGTCAGCGTCAACCGCGCAGATGGTAGCCTGCCATCTGACGCACCTATGGTTTCGCCGTTGGATCCCTCCTTCGCCGAAGGCCATAGGGCTGATACACAGGGAGGTCAGTCGTTGGACGATTGGGTCGTGGAGTTACGGGGTGTCACCCGTCAGTTTATAACCCGTCAGTTTGGCACTGTAAAAGCTGTAGATCAAATGGATCTCAGCATAAGACGTGGTGAATTTTTTTCTTTGCTCGGTCCGTCAGGGTGTGGGAAGACCACTACTCTGCGGCTTATTGCTGGTTTCGAGGAACCTGACCATGGGCAGGTGTATATTAACGGCGAAGACGTTAGTGTGCTTCCCCCATTCAAACGCAAGGTTAATACAGTATTTCAGCGCTATGCGCTATTTCCTCATCTAGACGTATTCGAAAACATCGCCTTTGGGCTGCGCCGCAGTGGCACGCCCGACGCTATCATCGAAAAGAAGGTTTCTGAATCGCTAGAGCTAGTGCGCCTAAACAATATGGAGCACCGCCACGTGCAATCGCTTTCAGGCGGACAGCAGCAGCGCGTTGCCTTAGCCAGGGCGCTAGTCAACGAACCCGAGGTTCTGTTGCTAGACGAGCCTATGGCAGCTTTAGATCAAAAACTGCGCCGCGAAATGCAATTCGAGCTGAAGCGCATTCAGAAGACAACCGGAATCACATTCATCCTGGTCACCCACGATCAGGAAGAAGCTCTGACCATGTCCGATTCGGTCGCCGTGCTCAACACTGGGCATGTGGAACAGCTCGGCACGCCTCGCGACATTTACGATCAGCCCTCAAGCCGCTTTGTGGCGGAGTTTATGGGCACAGCTAATTTTCTGCCGGTGCATATCAGCCGCGTAAGCAATGGCCGCACCACAGTAAAGCTTTCCAATTTAGAGTTTCTGGTTCCCTCGCGGCACGGCCTAAACGAAGGAAGCGCCGCAGAGATTTCCATCCGCCCCGAGCGTCTGCGTCTCACCCACGAAGCCGATCCATCAGGCAATAGCATGCCGGGTCTCGTGACCGACGCGGTGTTTATGGGCGCCTGCACCCGTTTTACGGTAGAAGTCGACGGCCAGCGCCAGCTCACAGCCGAGCATCAGAATCTGGCGCACACTGCCTATCCTGATTTCGTGCCCGGCGATAAGGTCTGGGTCAACTGGGGCCATTCCAGCGCTACCCTACTGCCCTCCAGCGCTGTGTCATCGTGAAAGACCTGACCAGCGTAGGACAGGGCTGGGAGTCGATCATAAACCGTCCTCTGCTCAGCCGCCGCCAGTTTCTGGCGTCGGCTGCTTTGGTTTGCTTCAGCTTTTGCACCAGCAGCTGCTCCTCTCAGCGCACGCTCAACATTTTTAATTACTCGAACTATATCGGCAAAACTACTGTGGCCGATTTCAGCAGGGACACCGGCATCGCGGTAATCTATGACGAGTTTTCCGATCAGGACACTCTGTTTGCCAAGATGAAGCTCGGAGCCGGCTATGATTTAGTCGTAGCCACCGACTATATGCTCCGCCGCATGATCCGCCAGAAGCTTCTGGCCAAAATCGAAGGCTTTACGCTAAAGAATCAGATCATGGAGCGCTTCGCTTCCCCGCCCTGGGATCCGCAGCTCACCTACTCGGTTCCGTACATGTGGGGAACTACCGGTATCGGCTATAACAAAACCAAGGTACACGAAGCTCCGAGCAGCTGGAAAGCCCTTTGGGATCCCCGCTACAAATCGCGCATCACTATGCTGAACGAGAAACGCGATAGCATTGGAGCCGCCCTGATAGCTCTCGGCTTGAATGGCAACACCACAGATCCCCAGGAGCTGGAAGCCGCCAAAAATTATTTGATAAAGCAGATGCCCCTGGTGCGCCAGTACACCTGCGACTACATCGACGGTCTGGCCCGCAACGAAATCTGGCTAGCCCAAGCCTGGAGCGGCGACGTAGCCCGGGCGCGCCAGTCCAACAGCGACATAGACTACTGCCTGCCCCAAGAGGGCAGCTTCGTCTTTGTCGATTCCTGGGCTATTCCGGCTACATCGCGCCACCAGGAGGAGGCCGTGGCCTTCCTCAATTACGTTATGCGCCCACAAATAGTAGCCGAGGTTACTAACGCTACAGGCTATCCCAATTCCATACAGACCTCGCTGCCCTACATCGACAGACAGTACATCAACACTCCCTTAGGCTATCCCCCCGCCGAAATGCTCAGCCGCACCGTATTCCAAACTGACATAGGCGCAGAAGAGAAAAAATGGGACCGCATTTGGAATGAAGTGAAATTCCTCGCCCACAAGGAGGATTAGTTACGTGCCGTCCTTTTCGTATTCCTCAGCTGTGAACACCGCTTCCAGCTTAAGAGGGCTAAATGCCCCCCAAGCTCCCAAAACGCGCAAAAACCGCATGTGGATGAGCAAGTCCCGGCGCACCATAGGGATCTGGCTGGCTCTGCCCTTTGTGCTTTATATAGCAACCTTCTTTATCATCCCGCTGCTGTCGGTATGCTACATGTCCACAGAGGCAGTCAGCGATATGGACGAGCTGGTGCCCGCCTACACCCTGGCAAATTACGCATCGGCTTTAAGCCCGCAGTACCTGCCCATTCTGCTGCGCTCTGCCCTGTACGCCGGCATAACCACTATGCTCTGCCTAGGCATAGGCTACCCGCTGGCCTGGTTTATAGCCCGCCACGGCGGAAAGCACAAAACTATCTATCTGCTCCTGGTAATGCTGCCCTTCTGGACATCATACCTCATCCGCATTTTCGCCTGGATGACCATCCTGCAGACAGAAGGCGTGCTCAACAGCGTTTTATTGCATTTAGGCCTTATTTCTGCACCCTTCGACATTTTAAACTCGCCCATTTCGGTAATACTAGGCCTTACCTACGGTTTTCTGCCCTTTGCCACGCTTCCGCTCTATGCCACCCTGGAGAAATTGGACTTCGGGCTGCTGGAAGCGGCTGCCGATCTAGGCTCCACACCGCGCAAGGCATTCTTCCACGTAATTCTGCCGCTGTCGATACCCGGCATAACTGCCGCCTGCCTGCTGACCTTTGTCCCCGCTATGG
>JAFSXO010000061.1 GCA_017444045.1 bacterium
AAATGACATTGCCTGTAAATTGTGATATACTGAGAATCCAGATGACATTTAGTTCAGACGCCTGCCAAACGATACACAGCCCCTACCAGCAAGGCACAGCTTCCCCACCGCCTCATCTGAAAGAATCAGCACCGTTCCATACCTTTGCCGCCAAACCCGATAGCGCCGCACCAGCTAAATGCCATTGCCTGTAGTCGCGCCTAAAGTTACCGTAGCTCCAGGAGACCAGCAGCTTGGAAACTAGCACACAACCATACGCAAACAAAAGCTTAGGCAACAGCTTCATAAACCTTATCCCCTTATCGGGAGCAGGCGGCTTTCTTCTATTGGTTAGCTCCGTCGGCTGGTATGTTTTTGGCGTCAACGAAAAGGATCTGGTTATATCAGCGGCCTCATTCGTTCTGGTTTGGATAATCGCCATAAGCGCGCTGTGCGTTACCATATCCGCTATCCGGCTGTTCTGGCTCCTGCGCCACTATAAATCCGGCGCCGAGAGCTTAAAGCTGGAGACAGAATACGCCCGCCAAACCGATTTTAAGCTCAGCCTGGGCTATTTCCCGCTGACAGAGATTTCCTGGACCTGGATATATCCTGAAGACGTAGATGTAACCACCAACAGCACTTTAAAAGAGATAACCGAGACCGTAACCGCCCACCACCGCTGCCAGGCCAGCTATATTATCCGCGAATATACCATATCAGACGTATTGGGCCTGGCCAACATTAGCTGGAGGCGAATAGAGCCGATAGCCCTGACCATCGTCCCCCGCGCGGAAAAGTTTAACGCCAACCAGGTGCTTCCCAGCATTTCCGACGGCGACGAGGAATCTAACCCTTATGGCTCTCCCCAGGGAGACCGCATAGACATGCGCAAATATGCCAACGGCGATTCCTCCCGCGACATAATCTGGAAAATTTATGCCCGCACGCGCAAGCTTATGATTCGCGTTCCCGAGCGTGCCACATCTCCTACGCCCCGTTCCTGTGCCTATCTGATAGGATCTTTTGGCGACGATACCAGCGCCAGCCTAGCGCGCACCATTTTAGAGCGCAGCATGCTTGGCGAAAATTGGGGCTTTGGCGCCGACGGCACCCCCGGCGTCATAACCGATCGCAGCCTGGCTGTTCAGGCCATCGCCAAATCCGGCAACTACGCGCTGGACGATGACGAAGAGGCTCAGAAGCCTACCGGCCTGTCGTCCTTTTTCAAAGAGGCGGAAAAGCTGGGCTACAACAACTGCTTAGTATTCATTCCGTCTGAGCTGCCCGCAGACGAAGACAGCTCAGATTCAAATGACAGCAATCCGCACGAAAGCTTAGCGCTGGACTGGACAAAGGCCGCCCGCCATGCGGCCGCCGGCTGCCACATGACCGTAACCTGGCTTATGGGCTGCGCCAAGGATCCCCGCAAGGCCAAAGCCAAGGCCACCCCCAGCTCCGATGCGCAGACCTGGCAGGACAGGCTAAAAGCCTTTGCCCAGAACGAGCTTAAATCTTTCGCCTTAAAAGATATACCGAGCGACAGCTCAGACGAAGCCCTCGATGTCAGCCGAGCTCTGATAACCGACAATACGCCGGTCTGGATTTACTCCAGCGACACCGGCCGTTTCCTGGTCTACAATCGCCCTAGCGATATCGCTAAGAGGTAAGCACATGGACAACAGCGCTGCAAATAATGATAAACCGGCTTCAACGCTAAAAATGATAAACTGGCGCGAGGTGCTGTCCGCCGTGGTGTGGGGCATTGCCGTAGTTATAGGCTCCTATCACACGCACACCGAGCTGGGGCTTTACGGTGCGTTTGCCGGCGGGCTGATCGGCTGTATATCAGGTTTTTATATTTCCCAAACCCGCCTGCGCAGCATAACTATCACAATCGGCGCCATTCTGGCATATATTCTGCTCTCAACGATATGCTCGTGGCAGATCAATAGCACCCTTATGGCCATGATGGTCGGCATAGACAGCGCCTACCTATGCTACGATGCCTGCCACAGCTTCTGCAGCTGCCTATGCGCGGTAACCGCGCTTCACGCCCTGTCCTGCCGGCATCAGCTGCTTACCGTTCTCGAGGTAATTGTGCTGTTTGTGGCCGTATCCAGTCCCTTAGCCGGACACCGCAACGGTTTCATCTGCCGTCCCTTCGAATTGGTAGATCTGGTCTGGTCTCGCGGCTACGATCCCATACCCTTCTTCAAAGCCTTCGGCATACTGACAATCATACTCTTCATCGGCGCCATAACGGGACGCTCCAACCGCCGCAATACTATGGCAGACATGAGCCTGCTAGTGCTGACGGCCATTATTCTCGGTTCCTTTGCCATACCCAATGTAATGACCTTATCGCTGCCGAAGCAGCAGAGCATGAAAGAGAGCGGAGAGTCAAGCAACAAGGAGACCGGCCAAAGCAATCAGCCGCAGGATCAGAACGGAGACAGCTCCCAGCCGCCTCCCCAAGGCAGCCAAAACAACGATCAGAACACTAACAATAACAACAAAGACAAGGAAAACCCCGAGCCACAGCCAGTAGCTGTCGTAGTCTTTTATCAAGACTTTCAGCCACAGGACAACCTCCTGCACTTCCGCCAGTCCGCCCTTAGCTACTACAACGGCAAACGACTTGTCGAAGCTAAAAGCACCGACAAAGCTTACGATACCGATATCGCCAGCGGCTTTCCTCAGATCAGCGGCGAACAGAACGTATTGCAGCCTATTCCCGTGCCCACAGAGGAGATGGCCTCATTTAAGCCCGTCACCACAAGAGTCTGCCTTATAACCGATCATCCGCTTCCCTTCGGACTGCTGACGCCGCAGAGCATGACCGCTGTAAACAACCCCAATTCCAATCAGTTTGTCCGCGCCTATCAGGTTCAGTCGCTATGCTATACAGAGGGCCTGCTGTCGCTTTTGGACCGCAGCGTAGGCGAAAAGACCTGGGACAAGGAGACGTGGCTGCATTATCTGGCGATACCTAAGGATGAGCGCTACTCCAAGCTGGCCAACAGCATTGTCGGCGAGCTTTCCGAAAGATACGAAGATATGCCTGTAGCCAAAGTTGGCGTCTGTGCCAGCTGGCTGGCAGAAAACTGCACTTACGATCCGACGGTCAAAATACTGGACAAGGAAGATCCCGCGGCCAAGTTCCTGTTCGGAGATCGCATAGGCTACTGCGTGCATTTGGCCCATTCCATGGCGTACCTGGCTCGGGCATTGGGGGTTCCATCCCGAGTAGCCACAGGATACATGGCCAATTCCCGCGGTCGTTACGGCGGCTCGTCGCTGCTCATAACCAGCGACAGAGCGCATGCCTGGTGCGAGATCTATATAAGCGAGATGGGCTGGTATCCTATCGAGATTACCCCGAGCAAAACGCGCAACACCAGCGAGCATCAGCAGGATCCGGAGCTGCAAAAAATGCTAGGCCAGCTGGCCCGCAAGGAATCTGGCAAGGCCGACGATCAGGAAACAGCGCCGCGCAATATTATGTTCAATATGCAGGACGCCCTGCTTTTCATAGGAAAGGCTCTGGTCTATCTGGCTATTCTGCTCACCTTCGTATGCTGCGTTATTAAGATAGCCCGACGTTTAGCGCCCCTGTTTACCACGATGCCCCAGCGCATAGACGCCGACTACCGCGCCGCTCTGGACTGCCTGGCAGACGTGGGGGTACGCCGCCATTACGGCGAAGCCCGCGAGGATTTCGCTACCCGCTATTACGATCAGCTTCCGGCTCTGCGCCAGCTCACGGATCTGCACATGCGCAAATCCCTGGGAGACCCCAAACAGGAGCCCAAGAGCAGCGGCAAGCAGCTCAACGAATTATTCACCGACTTCAAACGCCAATACCGTCAGCAATTCCCCTTATGGAAGCGCTGTTTAGGAGCCTTAAATCCGTTTTCATGGCTTCTTACAAAATAGATGCCTTTATATGCCAACGGTATCGCAGACACTAAGTATATAGCGTTTAGCTAATGGAGGTATTACCATGGACGCTTCCTATAACAACAACCGCGATCAGTACCTGAATAACGCTTACGGAGTTTTCCATACCCTAGAACAGCGCCTCAAGCACGCCGTTAGGGGCCGCGACAACGTTATCGATCTGCTGCTCATAGCGTTAATGGCTGACGGCCATGTTCTGCTGGAGGATCACCCCGGCTCGGGCAAGACCACCCTGGCCAAGGCGCTGGGAGATTCGATCGTCGACAACAGACAGGATGAAAGGTTTGAGGCATTTCGGCGCATTCAGTTTACCCCCGACCTGCTGCCGTCCGATATTACTGGCATGACCATCTTCGAGCCTGAAAGCGCCACCTTTACCTTCCGTCCCGGCCCGCTGTTCGCCTACATAGTCCTGGCCGACGAGATCAACCGCACCTCGCCTAAGGTGCAGTCCGCCATGCTCGAGGCCATGGCCGAAAAACAGGTTACGGTCGACAACGTATCCCACCCGCTGGGCGAGCTGTTCTTTGTAGTGGCCACCCAAAACCCCCGCGACCAGGCCGGCACCTACCCCCTGCCCGTGGCCCAGCACGACCGCTTCCTATTTAAAATACGCATGACCTATATTGACCGCGATGCCGAAATCGACGTACTGCGCAGCTGCAGCGAGCGCAAGGCTCCCACTCCCGCCAGCTTGCCGCAGGTTCCCGTTAGCCAGATCATCACGGCCAGGAAAACCATAGAAAGATTCGTCAGAGTTGACGATCGCATAAGGGACTGCCTGGTCGATATGGCCCGGGCCATCCGGCAGTCTCCAGACGTAGCCCAGGGTGTTTCCACCCGCAGCCTGGTGCTCATGCTTCCCGCTCTCCAGGCCTGCGCGCTCAAACGCGCCCGCGATTACGTAAGCGCCGAAGATGTGGCCTATTTAATCCCCTACGTATTCGCCCACCGCCTGGAGCTGGCTCCCGGCCTCGACGATCCGATCAAGGTCATCCGCGACTGCTGCAAGCCCTCTCTGGAACAGCTGTGCCGTTCCACCTTGCAGTAAACAGCGTCATGATCAATGTCGGTAACTTAGCGTCAGCTAGCCTAACATTATGACTCCCCCTAAAGGATGGCAGGGGGAGAAGTCGCGCCAGCGACAGAGGGGGTGGCCACAGCTGATGGGTAATTGCGGTGTTTGGTATGATGTACGCTAACTTGTACGCTGATCAACAGCGTAGCGCTAACACACATGAATAAGCAATACCCAATGCCATGACTCTTAAGTTACTGGCATTGGCGTCCTGATTGTTCTATTGGTTAGCTAATCCTCGGGAGCATTAGTATGTTTGGAATGAGTGCCAAAAAAACTGGATGTATTTTAGCAGGCATGGCCCTGACGTTAGCTTTATGCGCTCCAGCGGAGGCCGATCCGCTCCAGCAGGATATGGAAAAGTCTCCCGAGATTACCTACAGCGAAATGCGCTCGCTGATGAAGAGCGAAGAGGAGCTGATCGATCAGCGCACCCGGGCAGAAAAAAAACTCAAGGCCGACCCCAATGATTACAGGGCGCATCTGCTTTTGGGCTATGTGCTGCACCATGCCGAAGGCGATCTGGGCCGAGCCCGCTACCACCTTGAAAAAGCCCATTCCCTGGTAGTTAAGGCCGACCAGCGCGGCGAGCGCGGGGCTAGGCTGTTTTACAGCATGATCTGCGAAGAGCTGTCTATGGTGCTCACCGAGATGGACCAGTATGACGCCAAGATTAGGCTGATCAAAGAGATGACCACCAACGGCCTGGGCGCACGATGGGAATCCGAAATGGCCTGGCCGCTTATGAAGCTCGACAAGGAATACGAGGCCAGACAGATCATTCAGAAGTGTCTGAACAGCTCAGATCCCGTGGCCCGCATAAACGCCTGGAACACTTTAGGGGCGCTTGAAGCCGACCGCGGCCACTACCAGGCCTCCTATGATGCCTTCGACGGTCTCAACAAAGAGCTGAGCCGCTATTTAACCCGGCCCAACCTAACCTTCTGCCGCAACATTGGCGAGGCCTGCCTGCCTCTGGGCCGCTACGAGGAAGCCGAAAAATACTATACCCTGGCGGCCTCGCTGCCCTTTGACGATGCCTCCTTCTCTAACCCTTATCAGGATCTCACCCGGCTCTATCTGGGGCAGGCGCGCTTTAGCGAGGCAATAAATTCCCTAAAAAAGACCTACGACTGGAGCAACGCCACCAAACCCTTCCTCTACCAGCAGTCCATGGCTGAGAACACTCAGCTTTACGGCATGACCCTGCTGGAAGTCGGCCGCCCCCACGACGCCGTACTTAAGCTAAACAAGCTGGCCCAGAGACCAGACCGCCGCGGAGGAACCTCACTGCGCATAGATCAGACAGAAGCCGGAAACCTGCTATGCTGGAATATCGCCATGCAGACCGATCTGGAGCGCACCCGCGAGGCTCTGGCCTCCCTGGATTTTGTCAGCGGCTTAATATCATTTACGCGCAACGTGCTGGATCCCGACTGCTCTCCCAACTGCATTGTGTGCCTTTGCCTGAGAGAACTGCGCCTGCGCAGAAACATAGACACCTCCAGCAAGCGCATCGCGGCTCTGGCAGCCAACAGCCACCGCATCCGCGCTTCCATGCTGCCTTACGACACGCAGTCGGTCAATACCGTAGAATGGTTCCGCCCGCGCCTGGTGGAGATATGGGGCACAGGCCTAAGCGAGGCCGCTTTAGAGGATATAAAAAAGAATCCCCCCGAGCATTATCTGTTTTCCGAGCCATTTATGACCGCACTGTACGGTGAGATCGCATTTCTTAGAGGCAGCTATCGCCAGAGCGCCGAGTACCTAAGCCGCGCCATGGATACTCTGCCCCGCCAGGAGGCTCTGCTGCGGCTGCGTACCCAGACTCGCCTGGCCATGGCCCTGCAAGGCTGCGGAGAGAAGGACAAAGCAACAGAGCTGTTTAAGCAGATTTTAGAAAAGGATGGGGCTATGCTGCGCGAGCTTAAGGCGCGCATACCCATCAGCATCGACGTAAGCGCTCAGATAAAGCCAAATATTCGCAAAGCTATTATAAAAGGGCTGAAGCGATCCCCCCGTTTCAAGGTAGGCAAATCCAATATCCACTTAAAAATTGATTCTACGGACACCAAAGCCTTCAGAATCAGCCTTGCAGATGAGCACGGCAACGTTATCCGCTCCGTGAGCTGTACAGCACAGTTCAAAGACTTAGGTCTCATGTCGTACTCCGACCCTACAGGCATAACCGAGTTTCTCTTATTTGTGCAAGATTATATATTCTCGCCGCCAATCAAGATAAGCGGATTAGACGACAGCCTAGACAGCTCCAATACAGACATCAATGCTGTCGATTTCAAAACATATAGGTAGAGCCATGCGGTCTCAGTAGCTTAGCCTTTAGGGGAGCTAGGATATTAACATGTTAGCTATTCGCTAACTGTATAGCCATTGCCAGTCCTT
>JAFSXO010000062.1 GCA_017444045.1 bacterium
CGTCCTTCAGAGCGTAGCGGTCTAGAAATATCTTTTCTCCCAGCTCGGATAGGCTGTTGTTTTCTGAAGTATATGTGTGTCTGAACATCGGTAGCCCCTGAATTTAGCGGCGGCCTTATCCGCGGATAAGACCGCCGCTGATAATAAGAAATCTGCAGATACAGCTGCTTAAATGATAGAATCCGCTGTAATATTATTCTATCTTAGCTTAAAAGACAATACGAAAACCTATCGAATGTTTGTCGCATGTTTACAACATGTTGTTGTGCAGACAGAGCTTGTTAACAATATATTGATTGTTTGCTGGACTTTTATTGTCAGTGCCGACATGTTAGCGCCGCGCAAGATCGGGCCCATTAGCTTACGCGTTCGCTCGGGCGCTTTTGCTGAATGGCCTTGGCAAGGCTGCCGGAGGAAAGTCTCGCTGGCTTAAGTCTGGCTAAGGCTGGGAAGCTCTGCTCTGAGCAAAAACAAAAAGGCGCGCATTTGCGCACCTTTTGCCCCTAAACCCCTAGTATATCTTTTTGCATGAACCGTAAGAATGTCCGGCTGTCAGAATAACTCAAAAAACGCTTGATGTATTCTGTTGCCTCAGCGGTTAATCGTTGTTGTACATCAGACGATAGGTACCCGGAGGCTCAATTTTGACGGACATTCCCTCGCTTACGGACATAGATGTAATTCTATTGCTGTAACCGAGGTCGGCTACAATACCAGTACCACTCTGGCGCTGCTCTATCATAGCCAGTTGGCCTTCGAGACTCAACGAAACACGATCGCGCAGCCAGGGACTTTTGAAATTAGCGTCTATTAAAGACGTAGCTTCATCGGTATTTACTCCCTGAGCCGCCCCTACGCCGCCAGTATGCTGAATCTGCTGTTGCTGCTGTTGAGAGTCGTACGGATTGTAATTGACCTGTACGCTGTCACGACTGCGCCGCGCACGGATCTGTTCAATTTTGTCCTGATGGTCTCCCATCTCGTACCCCTTTCATCGTCGGCAAGCGACGAAAACAAACTGCCCCAACATCAGACTGGGAACTAAAGAAGCTCACAATCATTACGGCCAGAGGCATTATCTATCCACCTTAAGGCAACAGATAATCTACCCTTTGAAGGGATTCTATCACATTTTATAGGCGGAAATACTTCTAAATTGTTACAAAATTGCGCTCTTCTTGTTAACCTGCGTTGCCATGAAGAGCAGATTAATTCTCAGTTCCAGAACGGCGCAGCTTCAGCACCGTGCGATTGGATATGCGTATTGTATCTTCGGCGGTTATGGGCATCTCTGCTCCCGGGCGCAGCTCTTTGTCGCCTACGGACGTTGTTCCCATGTCGCTGCGATGCTGTACGAAGAAACGGCTGCCGCGCACCAGCAGGACGCAATGCTCTTTGCTGATGCCCGGATCGGTGATATTGATGTCCGCGTTGCGATCGCGCCCAATTACCATGCGCTCGCGATTAAGGGCAAAGGTTTTGCCGAGATCGCTTTCCAGGCCTTCTGCTACTTCAATGGCGTATTCCCGGAGAACTTCCACAACGCGGCGCTCCTGGAATAGCACTATGGAATTGCCCAGCATAATGCGGTCGCCAGTTTGTAGCCCGATTACGTCGCCTTCGATTAAAGGTGTCTGGTTGACGGCTATATCGCTGCGGAAATTCATCAGCGTAAATCTTCCGCCGCGGTAGCTTACGATGGCGTGATCGTTGGCAATACTGGGCTCCTCGACCTCAATGTCGTTGGCGCGGGCTCCAGGAGAGCCGAGGGTAAGCGTGCGGTCTTCGCTCATGCATGATGCCAAAATCGCTACCTTTTCGCCTTGGCGGCTTCCCTGGATACAGCTGAATACGTAGTCGGCGCGGTAGGCTTCGTGCCCCCCGTCATCGCCGTGGCTATTGTGGGACAGCTCGATCTCGGGGAACTCTTCGGGCGAGTTGGTTATGACAATACCCAGCGATTTGTCGACATTCTTAGGCAAGGCTGCCTGTGGCGGGACTGCCGACTGAGGCGGAACTACCACGTCCTCAACGGGAGGCTCGGGAATTGCTTCCTGAGGAGGATTGATGGGGGCGTAATTCCTGATTGTAGGTTTGTTTTTATTTCCGCGCCCTTCAGGGCGCTTTGCGAAAGGGCTGTAAGGTGCCCTCGGCTGCGCAGGCTGCTGGCCAAAAGGCTGAGGCGGTTCCTGGGCTGCTTTTATGTCTTCAGAAAAGTCTTGGCTTGGCGGCGGGGGCGGAGGCGGTGGGGGCGGAGGCGGAGTCTCGCTGTCGATATCGGGCATCGGGTTGTAGCCGTCGTTGGAGAAATTGCCGTCCTCGTCGAAGTAGCTGTGCTGATAGCCCGGAGGGTTAGCTTCGCTGTTGTCGTTGCCTGGCGAAATTGGCTGAGAGTATTCGTTGGGCTGAGGATAACCATTGGAGCTGGATAATTCGCTGGTGTAGCCTCCCTGCTGGGGGTATCCTCCCTGCTGCGGGTAACGCCCTTGCTGGGGGTAGCCGCCCTGCTGGGGGTATCCTCCCTGCTGAGGATAACCACCCTGCTGAGGATAACCACCCTGCTGGGGGTAGCCGCCCTGCGGGGGATATCCTCCCTGCTGTGGGTAACCGCCCTGCTGGGGATAGCCGCCCTGCTGGGGGTAGCCGCCCTGCTGGGGATAGCCGCCCTGCTGGGGGTAGCCGCCCTGCTGAGGGTAACCACCATGCTGGGGGTAACCGCCCTGCTGAGGGTAACCGCCCTGCTGGGGATAGCCGCCCTGCTGAGGGTAGCCGCCCTGCTGAGGGTAACCTCCCTGCTGGGAGTAGCCGTTGGAATTTTCCATGCTGCCAGGGTAGTCATAGCCCTCCTGAGAGGGGTAGCCCTGCTGGGCATAGCCGTTGGAGTCCGCCATACCGCTGGGGTAGTCTGCCTGCTGATAGGGGTTCTCATAGCTTCCGCTGTCGTAGCTTCTGAACTGATCCTGGCGGCTGGGCTGGCGATAAGAAGGATTGGGACGCTGATAGCCTGGCTGCTGGGGAGCGCCCTGCGGGTAGCCGCTGCCATCGTCTGATCCCCATTGGTGCATCGACGAGCGGCGGGGGCCTCTGTCTTCGGGGTAATCCTGCTGGGTAGGATAGCTCTGCTGTGCCCGCATTCTGCGGGAGCTTTGCGCGCTTTCTTCGCCTTGGCGCAGGATTAATGAAGTTTTGCCGATTTTGATGACGTCTTTTTCGTAAAGAACCGTCGGAATATCGCAGCGTACTTTAAGATCCTGAGGTACGCCGTTGCTTATACGGCGGATGCGGGTGGGTACATTGCTGTTGTCGGACTGCAGGATGCCATAGGTGGCCGCGCGGTCCTGCCACACTAAAAGCGCCTGCTCGACAGGTATGGTTAAGTCGTGCAATAGCACACCCGCGCTGGCGCGCTGATCGTTGGGACCCTGAAGGCGCCCTATGACTAGCACCGGCTCGGTTAACGCGAACGAACGTCCCTGGTCTGGACCCTGAGCGACAATCAGATGCAGGCCATGCTTGCTGGAATCGTTCATGGAGGCATCGACCAGGCCGGCCAGGCTGGCATTGTTTTCGCGGCTGCTTTCGTTGGAAATGCCTTTAAGGGCATTCATCACCGGGATAGATATGTCCGAAGAGCTAGCTGGTGCCTGAACAGCGTCGCCAAGCTTTCCAGACCGGGCCTCGCAGGGCTCTATGATAAACTCCAGCAGACCTAAACCGACACATTCCCCAAATTCCAGCAGATGTATATCTATAGCGGAACCGTTTACCAGTGTGGGGTTCGTGCGCGAGCGGTGGTGCAGCAGGTACGATTTGTGCTCCTCGCTCCATTGCAGCAGAGCATGGATTCTCGATACGGTAGGTTCTGTGAACAGAATCCAGCTCGGCGAATTCTCGCTGGATTCGACTGCTCGGCCTAAGGTAATCTCAGGAGCGTTTAGAGGAATTACCCGTCCTGTATCGTTGCCGCTGGTCACCCTGATCTGCAATCCCGAAGTCCAAGCCATACATGTGCCTCAAATGAGATAAAATATCGGACACCTGCCACCGCAGCTGTCATAATCTGGCGCTATTTTTAAAAGAAATATAAAATACGCAGTTTAATTTTTCTCTATATTTAGCCATTACCCTGCTGTTGTTGGTTAGCCCAGCGTGATATTGCCTGCAGAAGCGGCGGCAGGGAGGAGGCGTCCAGAGCGGACACCAGCAGGGCTTCCGGCCAGCGCTCGGCTATCGACTGAAGCGTTTCTGGCGAAACTAAATCGGTTTTGTTGAACACCAGAAGCTGGGGAATGCTGTCCAGAGCCAGCTCCTCTTCAATGCTTGTAACGGCCATTATTTGGTCGGCATATCTAGGGTTGGAGGCATCGACCACGTGGATGAGCAGGTCGGCATCGTTAAGCTCTTCCAGAGTAGCGCGGAAGGCTTTAGCCAAATCATTGGGCAGATCCTGGATGAAGCCGACGGTATCGGTGATAATTACGGTGCTTCCGCTGGGCAAACGCAGGCGACGTGAGGTAGGATCAAGGGTGGCGAACATGCGATTTTCGACGAAAACATCGGCTCCGGTCAGAGTGTTGAGCAGAGTAGATTTCCCGGCATTGGTGTAGCCCACTAAATTTACATTGCATAGTGAGGAACTGACGCGCTGGCTTCTTCTCAGCTTGCGCTGCTGCGAAATGCCGTCAAGCTCTTTCTCTAAGATAGCGATGCGATCTTTGATGCGGCGCCGCCAGATCTCCAGCTTTGTTTCGCCTGGCCCTTTGGCTCCTATACCGCCGGTTATGCGCGAAAGGTAGTTGTCTTTAAGCACTAGGCGGGGCAGGCTGTATTTTAGCTGGGCTAATTCTACCTGGAGCTTGCCGTCGCGGCTGTGTGCCCGTTTGGCAAAAATATCTAAAATAAGCTGGGTGCGATCTATAACTTCAATCTCTGCAAATTCAGCTATAGCCCGCATCTGAGAGCCGGACAGCTCGCCTTCAAAGACAATTACTTCGGCATCCTCCTGCATGGCCGTAATCATCAGCTCTGTGAGCTTGCCCGTGCCCACCACGTATTTAGGGTTGAGCGCCTGGCGGTGCTGGGTGACGGTGCGCACAATGGTAAGTCCCGCCGATATGGCCAGCTCGGTCAGCTCGGCCATGGACTGTTCGAGCTGGCTAAGCCGACCGGTGGTAACTCCTATTAGGATTGCCCGCCGCTTGCCTTCTTTTACCGCTCGCGAAGCCTGGCTGTGCTCGGCAAACTCTCTTTCCAGCTGATGGATGAATTCGGGAAAATCGAGGTACAGTTCGTGAACCGAGGCGATAGTCTCGGTGTGCCAGGGCAGCTCTCCTGGCTGGCTGGGAACAAGCCAGCCCAAGTGAATTAGGCCGGGAAGTCCTGAAGGCAGGGCCTGTATTGCCATAATTGTATCGAAGCGCAGCAGGGCTAGGTCGGTGAGGTCGTCTTGGGTTAGCGCTTCGTCGGTGAGGTGGGTGTGCAGAAAGCGAACCCCGCGGAATCTCGAGCGCCCTACGCGAAAGCGTTTCAGATCGTCAATCATAATAGTTTTGGCATCGCCAACGATAACCGTCAGTACCTGCCCCTTGCGATCGCATAAAATGCCGATCTGCCGCCCTAGGCTGCGCGACAGCTCTGTGAGTGTCCGCGCCAGCTCTGCGGTTATAATATCCTGTCCGTTTTTGCGCTGCAATAGCTTTTCTAGGGCTTTTTTTTCGCTGGGCTTTAGTCCGCTTAAATTGCCTTGAACCTCGCTCATAGCTCCTCCGCTGCCAATTTCATAACCAAATAATTTCCCCTCTGCTTTGATCTCCTCCTTTGTCGCTGGCGCGACTTCTCCCCCTGCCATTCTTTATTTAGGGGGGAGTTAGGATGTTAACACGCTAGCTAATCGCTAACTTAAAACCATTGCCATACTTTCGAGTGAGTTAGGATGTATGTCTATGGGCCATTGCTGAAGATATTGATAATGGTGTTAGCTTTTATACAATGTTTGCGCCATGGCAGGATTGATATTTGCAAAATTGAAGTCTATATGCTGTGAAGAATTTTCCTTTTACCCGCAAATTAGTGCTACTGCTGATTTTAGTCTCAGTAGGCTGTATGGTTCATTTGTTCTATCTGCATTGCATAGATGTTAGTGCTTTAGCTTTGGGCGCAGTCTCCGGGTTTGCGCTGCTGGCTGCCAATATTTGGGATATCCGCTGTGTTAATAAACAG
>JAFSXO010000009.1 GCA_017444045.1 bacterium
CTGAAGACCATGGGAACCGATCTCATCCTCTGCCGCAACGTTCTAATTTACTTTGACCGCGAGCTGGTCGGCAGAATTATCGCCCATTTCAGCAGGTGCCTCTCCCCCAACGGCTGGCTGATACTCGCCCCCACAGAAGTGCCCCTAGAACCGCCTCGGGGGCTGCAGACGCTCATTCTGCCCAACAATCTGCTCGTGCTACGCCCCGCGGCCGCCAAAAGCATAGCGATCGGCGTTAGCCCATCAGATCTCGACAGACTGGCGGAGCATAGCAGCACCAATGCCACGCTGTCGGCGGCCAGGCCTCATGCTTCCAGCAGTGAGGCAGACGAATACGCTCAGCGCCGGCTTTCGGCCCAGCCTGCCGTGCCGATGCACGCATCACCATCTGGCCGGCTCCTATCCGCATCAGTAGCTGTGCCTGCTTCTGCCGCGCCAGACCACAATGCCTCTGGATCATCAGCCACCCAGCCGCTTCAAGAGCTCAGCCAGCCGACCGAAGCCGAAAGCTCTTCTGAGGCCGACAGCGACGAGCAGAATTACCACGACAAGTACGTGCAGGCTAAATCAGAGGCCGATCGCGGCATGTATCACGAAGCTCTGGCAACAGCCAACAAATACACCAAGCTGGCCCCAACCGATCCGCGCGGCTGGCTGCTGCTCGCGCTTATTCAGGAAGAGCTCCGCCTGTACAACAAAGCCTCCGAATCCCTAAAACGGGCCACATACCTAGACAGCTCCCTGGCTGTTGCCTATCTTTTCCATGCCAGGGTACAGTATCGGCTCGGGCAGAGCGACATTACTGTACCGCTCAGCTACTTCCGCAAAATAACCGAGAACATGCCCCCAGAAGAGGTACTGCCAGAAGGCGACGGCATTACCGTCCAGGAGGCCAGGGTTCTGGCAGACCGCATTGCCCAGCTTTCACAGCAGGCGCATAGTTAGGAGAACGTTATGCTAACTCTTTCCGACGATGAAATATTAGCACAGCGAGCTCAGGAGCTGGCCAAACCATTCATAAGCCACCACCAAAGCCTGGAAAGCACGGGCAAGATAAACCTGTTGGTTTTTTACTTAGGCTCGGAATCGTATGCCATAGATGCCTCTAAGGTCTTGGAGATAGTGCCCACCGAGCGCATGACCTCTCTCCCCAGCCTTCCCCCCTTTATCTTAGGCGTACTTCCTGTGCGCGGCATGATCTGGTCGATTATGGATCTGCGCATTTTTTTCAATATTCCGCGCAAAGGCATTTGCGACCACCCCAGGGCCATACTGGTGGAGACCTCTCAGCTGCGCTTTGGCATACTGACCGATTCCACCCTCGATATTGTGTCCTGCGAATCGCTGAACCCGCCGCCAGAGATATCGGAAAAGATTCCCCGCAACGTGGTACGCGGAACCATCAACGAGCTGACTATCGTCCTGGATCTGGATGTTCTGGCCCAGGATCCGCGCATGGTAGTCAGAGACGACATAGACAGCTAACCCCGACAGCCTCGCGGCTGCCTAACCCTTATGACTGGAGAAGATCGTGTATCCTGCTCATCCAACAGACAATAAAAAGCGCAGTTCTATAGCTACCGGCATCAATATAGTCATATATATTCTGCTGCTGCTAAGCGTCGGCGTCACCTTCCTGATGATGTTCGTGATGACCCCCAGGGTTCAGCACATTAACAGCGTGCGCTCCATGGCTGCCAGATCGGAAAACCAGCTGCAGAAAATAGCCACCATAACCGGAAAGCTGGCCGCTAACGACGAGGCGACGCGAGAAGCCGGACACCGCGACCTAGACAGCGAAATCGCTATTTTCAGCGACACCCTGAACAATCTGAGTGAGCAGGCCAGCATTTCCAATCCCAACGCTCACTTTCAGCTGTCCCAGGCCAGCACAAACTGGCTTACCCTGCGCAAGGCGCTGGAGAAATTATCCGACACCTCCACAGCCATTTCCCTGCAGCAGCAGAATGACATCGAACAGCGCATAAAGAACATCGGAAGCTCTCTGTCTGAGGCCACCGGCGAGCTGTCCCGGCAGACCGAAAACGTTTCGGCGCTAGCCAATATGCTGAGCACCAGCGTTTACATACTTATCATTATGCTCATCACCTGGGTACTGTTCCTCATCCGCAATATTACCCGGCGCGTACACGATCTGCGCGAGACCACCCAGCGGATCGCTTCGGGCGACTATAAAGCCAGAGCCATCCCCACTGGCAACGATGAGCTTACCGAGCTGGCCGACAACTTCAACTTTATGGCCGAGCAGATCGACAACCGGCTGGCCTCCGAGCGCAAGGCGCGCCAGCAGGTAGAGAGCATACTGACCACCCTGGGCGAAACGGCCGAGCGCCTGGCGCTTTCGGCATCAGACATTTTAACGGCCACAACAGAGCAGGCGGCAGCTATGTCCGAAGAGGCCGCCGCCGTTCAGGAGATCTCGGTAACCGTGGAAGAGCTTAAACAGGTTACCGCCCTGTCCACGCAAAAGGCCAACCTGGTGGCCAATCTGGCCCAGCAGTCTGAGGAGGTCACCGCCCACGGCCGCGCCGCCGTAGAGCGCTCCGTCGAAGGCATGCTCAGAATCCGCCAGGAGGTGCAGTCGCTGGCTTCAAGTATGCAGCGCCTATCCGAACAGACCCAGCAGGTAGGCGAGATCATCTCTACCGTCCAGGATATAGCCGAGCAGTCCAACATGCTGGCCGTCAACGCTGCTATCGAAGCTGCCCGCGCCGGCGAGCACGGCTATGGCTTCTCGGTAGTAGCCAACGAGGTGCGCGTGCTGGCCGAGCAGTCCCGCCAGGCCACAGTGCAGATCCGCTCCATTCTGGGCGAGATCCAGAAGGCCGTGACTACGGCTCTGAGCAACACCGAGGCCGAGAGCAAATCCGTTGAGGACGGCGTGGAGCTGGTCAACCAGGCCGGCGAGGTCATCCGCAGCCTGACCGATACCATCAGCAACTCCTGCGATGCCGCCAACCAGATCCGTGCCTCCTCCGACCAGCACGCGGCCGGCGTGGAGCAGATAGCTCTGGCCATCACCGCCATCCGCGACGCCAGCGTTCAGGCCCTGGACAACACCCACCAAACCGAGCAGCAGGCCAAGCTGCTGCGGGATCTGTCCTTCACTCTGAACGATATGCTTAAGGAAAACAGCAGTCAGAACGAACGCGACAATCTCAGCATTCCAGCAAAGAAAGCCCCACAGGGACGCGTCTAATATTTGGCAAACGGCATGAGAGAAGATCAGTTTCACCAGCGTTTAATGGCCACCTTTAAGGTGGAAGCCGAAGAGTATATACGCGAGATCATCAACAGCATTGAGCTCTTAGAGAACCAGCTCGAGGATCGCCAAGAAGCTGACTCTAGCCTGGTCGAAGCTAGCTATCGCCAATTTCACAGCCTAAAAGGCGCTGCCCAGGCTGTCGGATACGATAAGGTCGGGCAGACCTGCCAAAAAGCCGAAAGCATCCTGGCCGAATGGAAATCCAACATCAAGGCCACCAACCTCCCCGACCTGCAGCGGATTGTAGAGCTGACCATCAGCACGGCCAACGAGCTGCACATAAGCTACCCCGGGCGCAACGGCGAAGCTTCCGAAAAAGAGATCGCCCCTGCCGCGGGAAGCACCGCCTCTGCCGCTCCAACTCAAAGCCCGGAGCCTTCGCCGCAAGCCTCTCAGGATAGCGCTCCCGCTGTGACAGCAGAAGCGAAGCCGGCCTTCTCCGCCGCCGAAGCGGTGGCCAAGGCTACGGCCTCGGCTGGCATCCCCTCTGCAGATAGCAGCGCCGACGCACAAAAAGAGCCAAATATCGCTAAGGTTCGCCTCAACAGCGCCACGGCCAAGGATATCAGCAAGGGCTCAGAAACGATCCGCATATCCTCCCTAAAACTGGATTCTCTGCTGCGCCGCGGCGAGCAGCTGGTGCTGGCCCGCATCAACAGCATGCAGCGCTACAACGAAGCCAAGAACCTGCTGGCCGATCTGGTCGAAATGCGCCAGAATTTCGCGCACATCGACAGCGATACAGTCAGCTCGGAGGTTTCTGAGCATCGCTTCAGCGAAAGCATCTACCGATTCATTAGCAATATGCACAAGCTGGTGCGCAATCTGGCCTCAGACCACCACGAGCTGGACAGCCAGCTGGCCGCCATGCTGGAGGAGGTAAAAAGAGCCCGTCTGGCTCCGGTGCGCCCGCTGATGGAAGAGCTGGAGATCGCGGCCCGGCGCATAGCCCGGCAGCTGGGCAAAAAAGTGCGCGTAACCATATACGGAAACGAGCTGGAGCTGGACCGAAGCATCATGGAATCCCTAAAGGATCCCCTGATGCATCTGGTGCGCAACGCCTTAGACCACGGCCTGGAATCTCCGGAAGAGCGCCTGCAGTCCAATAAGCCGCTGGAGGGTCATTTAACCATAGGCATCCGCACCCACGGCACCAGCACCATGGAGTTCACCGTCGCCGACGACGGCCGCGGCATTCAGACCGAGGAGGTAATCGAGGCCGCCAAGCGCCAGGGCCTTATCGCCGACGGTGTGGCCATCGATTCGCTGGACCTGATCTTTTCTTCGGGCGTCTCCACGCGCAAGCAGGTGTCCAGCATTTCCGGGCGCGGCTTAGGCATGGCCATCGTGCGCGACAAGGTGGAAGCGCTGAAGGGCTCTGTGCGCGTAAAAACCCGCGTAGGCGAAGGCACCACCTTCGAGCTGTCCATGCCGACCAGCTTCGCCACCTTTAACGGGCTGCTGATCCGCGAGTACGGGCGCGAAATGGTCATCCCCCTTAACGGTGTCGACGCTGTAGCACAGTTCCGCTCCACCGACATCCGCACCGTCGAAGGCAGCCAGGTCGTCAATTTCCGCGACACGATCATCCCGCTTTCCAGGCTGGGGCAGATGCTGGGGCTCAGCGAAGCTCCGGGACACATTGACAGCGATCCCTGCCAGGCCATCATCGTTACGGCCGGAGGGCGCAAGGCCGCCTTTCTGCTCGATGAAATCAACGGCGTGCACGAGGTGCTGACCCGCGACCTGGGGCCTCAGCTTAAAAAGCTGCGCTTCATTATC
>JAFSXO010000063.1 GCA_017444045.1 bacterium
CACTGGAGCGACTTCTCCACCTGCCTACAAAGCACGAAAAATGCATTATAGCGCAAATACAAAAAAAATGCCAACAGCGGTAAGCTGTCAGCATTTCTTTACAACCATTATCAGCGCCAGGGAGCAAATGCCCCGCAAACGCGCTGACGCTCGCGCCAGCCTCCGCACTGGCAGCCATTCGCTTCGCTCAGATGCGCCTGGCGCGGAGCTGGCTTCGCGCTAAACAATCTCGTCTAAGCTTCGGCGGCCAGCGCTTCTTTGGCTTCCTTTGCCTCTTTGCTAAAGGAAAGCGCGAAAACCAGCAGCGCCAGAACAAAATAACCCAGAGAGAACTGATAGGCGGCGTTCATCTGATAGGCTGTTTCCAAATGCCACGGCAGATACATATTGCCGTTCGGGCACACGGAATGAATAATGCCGAAGAACGACAGGAACGAAAGTATCAGCAGATAGCACGCGGACAGCTTAAACCTGCGGTCAATCATCAGAGACAGGAAAGCGCCCCAAAGCATAGCGGTCAGGATGAAGCCATTGCACATCACCATAGTGACAAATACGCCGTCCATAAACTGGGGTGTCTGCGCAAACACATCCTTAGGAAGCTCGTTGATCTTAATCCATACGCCTCTGGCTACATTGGGGAAGAAGGCAAAGGCCACCGCAGGCCCATATTTGGCAGGGCAGGCTGTAAATGCCTGGCAGATGATATTCAAAGCCACAAAGACCAAAATTGGAGCCAGACAGGCCGCGGGAATAGCATCGACGATAAAGCTGATTATGCCTATCATACCGCCTATGCCTACCACCAAACCGGTGAGAATGGTGTAACCGCTGCGGCTGCCCATTTCTTTGAATGCAGGCTGTCCGATATAAGGCGTAGACTGCGCCACGCCGCCGCATACGCCGGCGACTAGCGTGGCGATGGCCTCGACGAGCAGCACTTCGCGGGTATCGTATTCATCTCCGGCCAAACGGGCGCTTTCGGTTACGTTAATACCGCCGACCACGGTCAGAATGGCGAAAGGAATGGCCACGGGCAAATACTGCAGACCGTCGTGAAGTCCGTTCATAAAGCCTAAGGTAGGCCAGGGCAGATTCAGCGACAGCGCCGAAGCGGTAGGAGCCTGATACTGAACACCAGCCAGTCCCATAGGACCGAGGATGTAATACAGTACGGTACCCACGACTACGGAAGCAAAAACACCCGGCATATTGCCAGGAAGCTTTACGCCGGCTACCATGTTGTACAGAACGATGCCCAAGGCTACCATACCGATAACCGGCGCGCTCATAATCTCCACAGTAGGGCCGAAGCCCAGCAGTGCCAAGCCGACACCAGCCAGCGAACCCATCAAGCCAGCCTGAGGCACCACCCGCATGAGCCAGTTGCCGAAGAAAGAGAAGATGGTTTTGAAGATGCCCACATAGATCATGGTGGCCATACCCAAATACCAGGTCTGCATTCCGGCATCATAAGGGGTCATACCCTGCGCAAGATAGCCTTTATACGCCGGGCCCAGAACCGCAAAGGCTATACCGATCGTAGAAGGAGTATCGAGGCCCAAGGGCATAGCCGTAACGTGCTTTTTAGTGCGGTTTGCCAGCCTGAACGCCGTCCAAGAGTACACAAGGTCCCCGACCAATACGCCAAACGCCGTACCGGGAAACATCTTTGTCATTACAATATCTTTAGGCATTTCAAAGAAGACAATCAGGATAGTAGCCATAAAGGCCAGCACCGTGACATTGTCAAACATAATGCCAAAAAAGCCGTTGATGTCGCCTACGCCAAACCATTCATATTTAAACGGCTTGCCTGATTCTGCGGCGTTTTCGCCTGTCATACAACATAACTCCTATCTAGGTTTAGCCAATGCCCCTCAGCAGGGAGCAATGGCCTTGACAATACTTATTAACACGCGTTACCACGGCGTTAAATGTTAGCGCACTGGTTAGCATATAACACGCGCAGCAACGCTAAAGCACAGCGAAAAGACAGAGGCCTTACCGAATAGGCAGCACCACGGTAAACACCGAGCCTACGCCCAATTCGCTGGTTACTTCAATGCTTCCGCCATGAGCTTTTATAATATCGGCAGCCACCGGCAGCCCCAAGCCCGTTCCCCCAAGATTAGCCACCTTTTCATCGTTGCCGCGATAAAAACGCTCGAAGATATGCTGAAGATCTGCTGGCGCTATGCCTATACCGTCATCGGCCACAACTATGACAACTGTGCGCTCGCGCTGGGAAAGGCTTATCTTTATGGTGCCCTTATCGTTGATGCCGGTATAACGCACGGCATTGTCGACAAGATTTACCAGGGCTTTATTCAGCAGAGCCGTATCGACCTCAACCCAGGGCAGGCTGTCGGGATAGTCAAGCTTTATCGAGACATGATGGTTCTCGGCGATCTTAGAGAACATATCGGCTACGCCGCATACGAGCTCTTCCAGGCGGCACTTGCTCTTGGCGAGCACATGGGGCGCTCCCTCGGATACCGAGCGATCTAAAGTCATGACGAGGCGCACCAAGCGGTTCGCCTCGTCATTAATCATCTGCAGAAAGCGGTGGGTAACGGCGCGATCATTGTAGGCCCCCTCGAGCAGGGTCTCCACACAGCCCTTAATCGCGGTAAGAGGAGCTGAAATACTGCGGCTCAGATCAGTGATAATCTGATCTATGCCGCGCTCTATCTTTTGTACCCCGGCCATATCGCGCAGAACCGCGACAGCCCCCAAATTGCGCCCCTTTTCCGTGCGCACAGCCTGCACCTTAACCGCGAAAAGCCTATTGTTGGGAAACACCATTACCTGTTCGGCCGTTACGGGATTGCTATCCTTTATCTGAGCCATAAAAGCCCGCGATAGCTCGGAAACCGTCACGACCTCCCAGACCTTGCGGCCAATGGCATCTTCGGGCTTAATGCCCAAAGCGACACCTGCTTCATCGTTAAAGACACGCACCATACCGACGCGATCAATACCAATGGCCGGATCGCTTAAGCCCTTAATAAGCGCATCTGACAGCTGTCCCTCAATCCGTGGCGGCATACCTGCTTCTCCCTCCGTCACTGGCGCGACTTTTCCCCTCTGCTATCTTAGGGGAAACAAAAATGCTAACAGGTTAACTGACGCTAACTAGCCGGCAGCAAAAACTTATTTGTCAGCGGCCGTGCCATCGGAAGCTCCATTGACCGCGGAGGCACTGTCCTCGTCGTAATGGAACTTATAGCCGACACCGTGAACTGTTTTCAGCTGGCGCGGCTCAGAAGGCTCATCCTCAATTTTCTGGCGCAAACGGCGCATATGTACATCGACAGTGCGCGTATCGCCCATATAATCATACCCCCACAGCTGTTCCAGCAGATAATCCCTAGAAAAGACCTTGCCTGGATTGGTGGCCATAAGCTTCAGCAGTTCAAACTCTTTCGGCTTCAGCTCTACTAATACGCCGTCCTTGCGCACCTCATGGCGCACCAAATTAATAACCAGCTTGCCAAAGCAGATTTCATCCTGTTCTTCTTTTTTGGCCTTGGTTCGCCGCAGAATAGCTTTTACGCGGGCTATCAGTTCGCGGGGAGAGAATGGCTTAGGCACATAATCATCGGCACCCAGCTCTAAGCCCAAAATTTTATCGATCTCTTCGCTCTTGGCGGTAGCTAAAATAATGGCAATTTTATTGCCTTCCTGGCGCAACTGCTTTACCACATCAAAGCCATTCATTTGGGGCATCATCACATCGAGGATGACCAAATCAGGGTTATTCTGAGCAATGCACTCCAGAGCACTTTTACCGTTATAGGCTTTGTAGACCTTGAAGCCTTCATTCTCTAAGTTATAGGTTATTAACTCGACAATGTTAGCCTCATCGTCTACTACCAGAACACTCTCGTTAGCCACGGGTGGCCCTCCTCAGCTGAACTATGACGGCAACATCGCCAATGTGGCAATGCGTCCAGTGACCCGCTTATCGCGGCGGTAAGAATAAAACAAACCGCTGTGACACATCGAGCATAAACCACTCAAGCGGATATTTGCCGGCAGAACACCCGCTTCCAATAAAGCTAACACATTAGCCCGCCACAGATTGACGAAATATTTTTTATTTTCATTAACGTTTTTCTTCTGATTTTGTAACATTTCCTGCCTAGCTTTTAACATATCCCCCGCTATCAGCCAGGACTTTTGTGCGGGAAACACTGCAGCGAAGACTTCTGCGACTTCGGCGCCGACCTCGAAACAGCAGGGCCCTATAGACGGGCCTACAGCGACCTGGACATCGGCCGCGTCTGTTCCGTAATTATCCCGCAGCGCCTTAAGCGTATACTGGCAGATTTTGGCCGCCGTACCGCGCCACCCGGCATGGGTCAGCCCAATTGCCCCGTGAACACCATCATACATTATAAGAGGAACACAGTCAGCAGTTGTGATCATGAGCGGCAAGCCGGGCACATTGGTAATGCAGGCGTCTCCCTTGTGCAGGCCATGCGGAAGGCTGTCAAAGCGCACCACCCGCGTGCCGTGATTCATATCCAGCAGAGATACCGGAGACACGCCGACAGCCGCGCCCAGGCGCTGGCGGTTCTCATGCACAAAGCTGGGGGCATCATCGGTAGACTGGCCAATATTCAGCGACGCGTAGGGGCCATCGCTAACCCCGCCCAGCCGCGCCGAGCAGCCGTGAGGTATGGGAATATTACTGAAGGACACATACTTTACCTGAGTGCGCTCGACGGACAGGCCGCCTCGTTTGCACACCTCCAGCTCCGCCGTCACCAAATCAGCGCCAACATTAACAGCATAGTCTGCCTGGCCGCAGTCGCCGGCCCGCTCTGCCATAGAGCAAGCCGTGCGCCCCAGCAATTTATACTCGTTCATACCCACTATCCTTTCGCCATCGCTAAACCGCAGTTTAAAGCTGCCAATAATCCGCCTAAACTTTATTCATCACCTGCTGAGCGCGCCTACATTCGCGTCCCAGCACGCGCTTATAGGTTCTGCCCGCCAAATGATCCCAGGGCAGACATTCATGGCCCACCCGGTCTGCATAGGCCTCCTCGCGCCAGTCAAGTCCTACCGCTTTGACCGCGCTTTTCCAGTTCGAAAAGCTCGGATCAGCGCTGACCTTTTCCAGAACCTCGCCAAAGCGCCGATCGCCCCTGGCCAGAAGTCCCTGAATCAGCGCCCACTTTGAAGATTCGCCGCTGTAATGCACCCCGCCGATTTTGGCCAAGGAGCGCTCAAGATAAACAAAGCGCTTATCGGCCTGCGCGCGCTCCAGCATGGGGCTCCATTGGTAAGGAGTCATCGGCTTGGGCACAAACTGTCCCGCCGACAGAGTAATTTTACCTCCGGCGCAGCCGCAGGCGACCTGAAGCGCACGGGTCTGGCGCGCTAGCTCCACCAGCGCATCCAGGTGCTCCAGGCGCTCGCCGGGCAGCCCCACCATAGCGTACATGCGCAGATTCTTAATGCCAGCCTGAAATGAACGCTCTGCCGTCTGCAGATACTGGGCATCGGTAAAAAGCTTATTGATCGAGCGTCGCAGCTCATCCGATCCGACCTCAGGTGCCAGCGTAAGCGTCCGCGCTCCCCCCGCGACTAGGGTCTGCAGCAGGCAGTCGGGAAGACGATCGGCCCGCAGCGAGGAAAACGCGACCGACAGACGGTTTTGGCGCAGACGCTCGCACAGCTCCTCTATCTGGGGGTGGTTGCCAACAGCCGCCGAGATAAGCCCTACCTTGCCGGTATGAGCCATCAGGCGCTCAATGCCCTTCCAAATAGTTTCCAGAGGCTTCCAGCGCACCCCCAGATACGAATAGCCGACGCTGCAAAAGCGGCATGAGTAATAGCATCCGCGCGAGATCTCTGTAAGCCCAGAAAAGCCTAGCTCCGTGTCCTCAGTCAGAATATGAGAGGCCGATACGCTGTCGCGGAATACCGCCGCGGACATGCTATGCCGTTCCACCACAGAACCGCTGCGATCAGCTAGATAGGGTTCATCGGACGCACCCGCGGGAACACTTCCGGCTTCAGCTTGCGTACCGGCATCAGGTGAAGGCCAATAATCATCCTTGCCCTCGGCATGGCTGAGCCAGCCGCGCAGGCATCCACGCTCGTAAACAGGCTCCCACAGCGCCGGCAGATACATCCCCGGCACTCGGGCCAGAGCTTGACGGCAGGCCTCGCTGCTCCGGCGCCCGCTAAAGCTGCGCAGCACCTCTACCAGAGGAGCAACAACATCTTCGCCCTCACCCACGCAAAAGCCGTCGACAAAATCCGCGATAGGCTCGGGATTGAGCATTGTAATAGCTCCCCCAACCAAAATGAAAGGGTGACGCTCATCTCTCTGGGAGCTGCGCAGAGGTATACCCGCCAGACCGAGCATATTTACAAAATTAACGTAGTCGTGCTCATAAGCTACCGTAAACGCAACCACATCGTACTCGCTGAGGGGACGCTGGCTTTCCAAGGTAAACAAACGGCGCCCGCATTGGCGGTACAACTGCAGCTCGGCTTCATTAGGTAAGAAGAAACGCTCACAGGACACACCGGGCAGGCTGTTAAACAGGCCATATATTATCTGCATTCCCAAATTGGACATCCCCACACTGTACACATTGGGATATCCCAGGGCTATCCGCAGATCGCCGCCCGCAGCCGG
>JAFSXO010000064.1 GCA_017444045.1 bacterium
ATTATTATACAGGTGATTGCGCAAATACGCTACAATTGCTAGCGCTGTCTAAGTTAGTCCAAAAAATGGCTCTGCTCCAGCCAATCGCCTATGTGCTTTGCCCAGCTGGCATGACATATCTCATTAGGGTGCCGCAGCACTTCGCCGTTTATATGGAATTTTGGCCCATCAGGCTCGCCGTCGCGTCCATTGCCGGCAAACATGTAGGGGAATGCTAAACTTTCGGCCCCATCCATAGCGCTGATATCATCTAATGAGAGACTGGCCTTATCAGGCATAGCTAGTACTGGAGCACAAAACTTACCATCCTCCAAAGCGAAGACAGCAAAACGTACGCCATGCTTTGCGGCTTCCAGATACATTTTTTGCAGCAGCGTAATATAGGCCGATCTGTTCATCGCATAATACGCTTTTTCTTTAGTTTTAATGACCTCACTTCTAATTTCCTGAACCTGACGAAGCCACCGAGCAAAGTATATGCGTTTGGCAAAATTAACCGTAACCAGACAGCCGTCCAAAGGCCAGCGCACCACGGGAGGCTGGCCATAGAGTCTGCGGTACAGGCCGAATTTAACCAACGGATTCAGCACGTAAGGATCGGTGCTGGTTATATCGCCCATATGAACCTTGGGATATATATTGCGATTGCCGTGATCGTTCATAGGACAGTATATAACGGCATCATAGTGTATGCCGTTTTCCAGCAGCTGCCTCTCGCGCAGCAGAGCCTGATATGTCCCATAGCCATAGACCGCGTAATTGTCAAAGGCAATATTAGGAAAGCGTTCCCCCAGCTTCCACACGAAGGTACCTTTATCGGCGATCCCCATGCCATACGTGTGCGAACAGCCCAAGAAAATAACCCGCTTATCGGCTTTCACATCCATCTCAGATCGGCTAACCCGCGCCCTATTCGGCCAGATAGTTTCCATAACAGGCTTATCTGGCACAGCTTCCAGCGAGGGGCGGCCTCCTGGAAGCGGAAGCCATCCCAAAACCGGATCATACTCTGCATACTGACTGTAAACGGAAGCGTCTTCCGGCGTATAGCCTTTAGAATACAGCCGAAGCTCGCAGACCAGCAAACAGATGGCCAAGGCGGCGAACAATCTAAATACCAATTTAAAATAAGTTGCCATTGAGCCTGTATTCGATGCCTCTGGCAAAAACCATATAAAAAACGTTCCCTCACCTTTTCCCGCACCAAGCTTCCGATATTTGCTTTGGCCACAAAAAAAAATCAATAATGAATGATTTTCCAGAGGTAAAAGCCGATCCGATACCAAATTTATACACTGCACAAAATGAGATGTCTTAATTGTTAGCAGATCATAGCGCACTGTCAGTTTCGCGCCAGGCTCCTCTGAACGCAGCGAAGTTTTATCGGCACAGAAGCTGATGCGGTGCAAATAAGCTCACGATTTCTGACGTTAATGACTTGATACTTAAATAAATGACATTGGTGCAATATGGAATAAGGCAGGTAAACAACGTATGATAAGCTCCGTTAATATCCCAAGCTTTAACGCCATACAGCCGGACAGCAATGGTATCACAGCAAGCGCTGCCCATAAAGAGGTTGAGTTCTCTTACAACCCGCAGGACGGTTTCGTCATGTCACCCACCACGACCACACTTAAAGATGTAACTATCGATAAGCATGGTCCTTCTACCAGCCGCGTAGATCTCAGAGGAGAGAATTTAGCTCCCAATAAGGACGGCAATTTCGTATTCGATCCGAAAGACGCCAAAAAATTTACAGCCGCGGCCTCTTTAGCCACCGTAGCCAAAACCGTGGAGACCTTTGAAAAGGCCATGGGCAGCAAAATAGACTGGGCTTTCGGCGGCGAGAAGATCGAGCTGTATCCCGATGCCGGTGTAGATCTAAACGCCTATTACTCCCGAGATGAGCGTTCGCTTAACTTTTTCCACGCCGACGTTAAAGGCACCAAATACATGACCGGCGCTTCAGGAGAGGTCGTCTCCCACGAGGTTGGCCACGCCATGTTAGACGGTATCCGCCCCGACTACCTGGTATCCTGGAAGGCCGATACCAACGGCTTCCACGAGGCATTTGCCGACACTACAGCCATGCTAATGGCCACCCAGGACGACGGAGTATGCGAGCTGGTGGCCCAGCAGACCGGCGGCGATATGTCTAAGCCCAACTGTCTGGCGTATGTCGCCGAGGAATTAGGCAAAGCCTGCAACGAGGAGTACGGCCGCAACGTTACCGGCGGTGATTTCCTGCGCAACGCCCAGAACGATTTCAAATGGCAGGCGCCACATACCGTTCCCAAGAATCCTTCTGGAACCGACCCGCTCACCACAGAAATGCACAGCTGGTCGCGCATCTGGACAGGCGCCCAGTATGATCTGCTCTCGGCCATGGTGGAGAGCAAGATGTCTGCAGGCATGAGCCAGGCCGACGCCATCAAGTCTTCCGGACAGGAATGCATGGAGCTATACGCCAAAACGCTCAAGCTGTCGCCCCAGAGCAACTGCACCTACCGCCAGATGGCTCAGTGCATGCTCAAGGCCGACGCCCAGCTGGGCGGCAAGAACCACCAGTTCATCGTCGACAGCTTCACAAACCGCAACATCCTTTTCGAGGGCGACGACCAGCCTGATATGATGGCTATGGCCATGCCCGAGAATCCCGTGCCCCGCAAGGTCACGGTAACCTTAGGCGACGAATGCGGAATGTTCGCCGGCGCCGAGGTTTCCGGAGTAGTCGAGCGCGATCCTAACATCATGTACGCCACCGATGCCGGTGACGAGCTGAGCAGCGACATCAAAACGCTCATCGACCAGGGCAGCATCCTCTACACCGAACCTGGACAGCATCTGAGCTTAGCAGATAAGTTCGACAAGAACGGCAATCCCTATGTCGGCATTGTCACTTGGACCGATGGCAAAATGGTGATCGAGCGCAACACGATGATCTCATAAAGCCACGTACGGCTAGCCG
>JAFSXO010000065.1 GCA_017444045.1 bacterium
AGGCCCTTGGTGGAGCTGATGATAGGAATGGACGAGGCGACGCTTATCGTGCCATCCTCATCGATGATATAATAAAGCCCTTCTGTATCGTAGGGATCCAGCTCGAATTCCTCATGGTTGAGAATATCGCGGAAAAAGTAGCGGAAAGCGTCGCGAATCTCCTGCGCCGCGTCGGGGTTTTCCTTGTGGCGTCCGGCATACTCGAGCGCTGACTCCTCAACAGCAACGCTGATAAGCTCCATCACCTTGTCTACATCCTTGCGCTCGCAGGCCTGATAAAGCTCGTGCAGGGTAGTCTCAATCTCCGCCTTCTCCTCTGCCGTAACCGGGCGTGCCCCTTCTGAGCACACCTCCTCGCCGGGCAGGCTAAAGGTCGGGTCGATCTTAAACTGCGGATCCTTAGAAACGGTATCGGCCACAGCGACACCCGTAGCCATCGCCAGAGCCAATCCCCATACCATCATTTTGCCAAAATATTTGCGCATTTTACCTCCAGCTGCCGCAGGCACAAGGCGGCATTCAAACTATACCAGCATATCTACCCCAGCCTATCGCCTATGCTGACCTGGCGTCCCTGGGCAAAGGACCAGCCGTCCATCCAGCCCTTTCCCGCCGGCTTTACCTTGGCCAAAAGCACATACCCCTGTCCCGCAGCCACTACAGGCCCCCGGCCCTTGGCTATGGCAACTATCTGTCCCGGAGCAGCCTGTAGGCAACCTCCTACCTCGCCGCTGTAAGGCTGAGCCTCGCCTATCTTCAGAACCTCTCCCCGCCAAAGAGTGCTGGCCGTGGGGACGTCCATCAAAGCCCGCACAAAATTAGAGATACAGTCAGCCTCCCAGTTCCAGTCGATGGATAGGCTCTCCTTAGTAAAGGGCTTAGTATACAGTATTTCGCCGCGCTGGAAGCCAGGCTCTATGTTATCCTGCGGTATCGGCTTAAGCGCACCGTCCTCCAGGCCGCGCAGGGCATCCAGCACCGTTTCCGCCCCAGCCTCGGCCAAGCGCTGGAGCAGCTGGGTTCCGGTTTCAGAAGGGCCGATAGTCTCCTCGCGCCACAGCAGCAAGTCGCCGGTATCATAGCCTTCATCCATGCGGAATACTGTTACCGCGGTTTTCTCATCCCCATGCATGATCGCCGCCGGCACGGGCACAGCACCTCTGTAGCGCGGCAGGAATGACGGATGCAGATTGAGGCAGCCCCAGCGCGGCAGTTGCAGCAAAGCGCTCGGAATAAGGCGCGAATAGGCCGCCACGACTATAGCGTCGGGAGCCAAGCGCGACATTTCCCGCAGGAATTCCTCATCGCGCACCCTAGCCGGCTGATATACGGGCAAGCCCAATTCTAAGGCACAGGCCTTCACCGGCGAGGGGCTGACCTTATGCCCCCGCCCTCTGGGCTTGTCAGCTAAGCTGACAGCCGCTAGAACGCTATGCTCGCGGTGCAGCGCTCTGAGTGTCGGAACCGCGAATTCGGGAGTTCCCATAAAAACTATGCGCATACTGAACGATATCCTTACCGGCCGACAGCAACAGCCTCACACAGCAAAAAATAGGCTTACTGCCCGTCCTTTTTATCTATCTCATCCCCATCGCAGCAGGGTTCGCCGCAGTGCTCGCAGCCTTCCTCACAACAGCAGCAATCATCATCCTCCGCCTGCGCGTCGGCGCTACGGATATTCTCGGCAATGTCGATAAAGAGACGGCCGTCTAAATGGTCGATTTCATGCTGGAAGCAGCGCGCCTCGAAGCCCTTGGCCTGAATGGTCACCATATTGCCGTCCACATCGAAGGCCCGAACCGTAATCTCACTGCTACGCCAGACATCGCCAAGCAGGCCGGGACACGAAAGGCATCCTTCGGAGCCAAGCTCCTCTTCTTCTCCGCGCGCTACGATGACGGGATTGACGAGCATCCAAGGCCCCTGACCTTCGTCGCCCACATCTACGACTATAAGCCGCTTATTTATACCTATCTGAGGCGCCGCCAGACCGACTCCGCGCGCCTCGTACATGGTATCGAGCATATCGCTGAGCAAACGCCGCGTTTTGCGGTCTATGACCTTGAGCGGAGCGCATTTGCGGCGCAGAATAGGATCGGACTCTAGCTTAATCTTCAAAATCGACACTTTGTACTATCTCCTCACACCAATGTCGTTTAGTTAAGCAATGGCCAATAGATCCTCATTATAACTCCCCCTAAAGGATGGCAGGGGGAGATGTCGCAACTGCGACAGAGGGGGTGGCCACAGCTGGCGGAAGAATCGAAGTTTAACGCATGTTGTGCGCTAACTTATACGCTAATGTACAACGCAGCGCTAACTCACATGAATTATCAGAACCAATGCCACAAATCCTTAACTAAATGGCATTGCTCCTCACACTAATGACACACTGCAAAAAACAGTGTGCCATTAGCAATGTCGGTAACTCTGCTTACTATTATGAAAGCCTATTTCGCAGCTTCCTCTTCTTCCTCGTCCTCAGGGATGGGATCGTGAACAATCTTCATCTTAGGCTGCAGCACAATCAGGCTGTAATTGTGCCATACCGGCGGATCGGGATTGAAGTTATAGGTTTCACCTGCTTTAATGACCGCCGCATGCTGCTGCCATGAATAATAAGACTGGCCATCGTAATTGCAGATGTCCAGGGTCATGTTCACGTTGGTGATATCCTTATCGCCGGTATTGGTAATAACCGCGCTGGTACGCACCAGCCCTTCATAACGCTGACCCGGAACAGAAGTGTCTGAATACGGCATATCGATTACGCGCAGCGGAGATTTTCCATCAAAGCCATCGGTGGTCACAGGCTGTCCGGGAGCCTTTTTAGCAGCCGGCTTGGCCTTAGCTACAGTTGTATCTACAATTTTGCTCTTATCGACGGGAGCGGTAAGATCCGCGCAGCCCAAAGCGTGGTTGGCCTTATAATGCAGACCGGCAGCTTTGGCAAAGGCCTCGACATTGACACAGGTAACGCCATTTATATCCTTTACCGTAACAGGCAGGCCTACGCCGTCCATAGTCAGCGTGTAACGCCCAGACAGCGGGGGAACCTCGGCATCGTCGGCAAACTTTTCTTTAATAATGTTGATAGTACGCCCAGAGACGGACCAGGAATAGCCCAGACTCTGCAGCAGGTCACCCAGAGACGCGTTCATGCCGCCGGCCTGATTGACGACAACTCCCTCGAAGGGACGGTTGCGCACAAACAGCTCCAAATCGCTGGCTTCGGCCATTCCGGCACAGGTCAGCAGACAGGCTCCCGCCAAAACGCCCACAATAAATTTTTTCATATTATTATCCTCCACACTAAGGCTTCTCATGCATTATACCATATACCCCCTGGCCATCCTTTACAATGCTATTTAGTTAGTGTTTCGCAAACATGCTAGCCCCGCACTAGCTTCTGCGACGGCACTGCTTCGCTGCGCTCAGATGTGCCTTTCGCGGAACTAGTTACGCGCTTTTATCTGCTCACAAAAGCATGAATTACTGACATAACTAAATGGCACTGTCATCCTTTAGGGGGAATTAGGATATTATCACGCTTTTTACCATACAATTAAATGGTGCTGCGGATACACCAACTTATATTTTTCTACACTGCAATAAAAAATCCGCTATCTGAAGACATAAAAATATTCGAGAAAAGCGCGAACGCGTGCCCACCGCCCGTCTCCGCAACGAAGTACATAGCATTATAAAGGGATTAGCTCAGCCGTGACAAAATTAATAGTTTTGTTCGCTTTTATACTCTAGAATACGCACTCAGCAACAAAGCCCCGAAAGGATTAGAAAACCGTGTCCAATTGCCCCCTGCACTGCGCAGCCCACGTACTATCTCAATGGTGGTCAGTCCGTCCCCTTTTCCACAGTGTGCGCTTTTTGCGCCGCCTGATAGGCGAAGAAGACATGCGCCGAAGTGCCATAAACGCCCTTGGGCTTAAGCCCGGGGACCGCGTGCTGAACATGTGCGCAGGCTTGGGCGATAACCTGCATCTACTAGCGGAATGCGGCCTGGAGCTGTACGCAGCCGACACAAAAATAGACAACGCCGAAGCCTGCCGCCGGGAGATACGCGAAAACCACTGGCAGAATATCCGCGCCATCCACTGGACCGACACCCGTCTGCCCTTTCCCAACGCCAGCATAGACGCCATTTTCATTACCTACGGGCTGACCGGAACCAACAACCCCGGCTATATTATCGCCGAATGCGAGCGCCTGCTGAAGCCAGATGGCCGCATTGTCGTGATAGACTGGATAACTCCCGGAAAGGGCAACGGCATTCTGGCAGGACTGCTATGGCCTCTGCACTTCCTGATGGGCTGCAACCCCTACACCCCCTGGCGCCGGCAGCTTGCCAGAGCCTTTGAAGTTTGCAAGCAGCAGAATATCTGGGCAGATATGGCCACCTTCACCTATGCCGTAAAACGCCTGAGCACAACCGACACAGACAAATCGCATTCAGACAACAGCACACCTCAGCCGTCTAACGCCTTCTGCGGTGTACAGCATGCCATGGCTCACGAAGAGAACCGACTGCGCCGTGAAGATCTGGAAACAAAACGCCAGGCGGCTTCAGAGCCGTCAGCAGACAGCGGCAACAGCAGCCCCGCTTCAGAGACTGAAGCCCGACAAGCCGGCACTCCAGAAACAGATTATCCCCAGAAGAAACCGCTTCAGACGGAACAGCCCAAAACAGAAGCCCCAAAGACTGAGCTTCAGGAAACAAAGGCAGAGCCAGCCGCAAACGCGAACGCTGACGTCACCGCCGAAGCCGAGCCCGAGCAAAAGCAGCACCCCTCACACCGAGATAAAAAGTTCCGCCTAAACAGGCGCAAAAACCGCTAAGACTGCCTCAGTCTCGGTATAATCTTTATGACAGACAGACACATAGAAGCCCTAGTCAGCGAGCTGCGGGAGCATCGCGATCTGCCCGACGCCTCACTTCTGGAGCTGCTGAGCACCGAACAGGACACCTCCAGCCTGCACCTTCAGGCTGACGAGGTCAGGCGACAGATATACGGGAAATCCGTGTTTCTGCGGGGACTTATCGAATTCACCAACTACTGCAAAAACGACTGCTATTACTGCGGCCTTAGGCGCGGCAACAGCAGGGTGCAGCGCTACCGACTAAGCGACGAGGACATCCTCTCCTGCTGCGCTACCGGCTACAAGCTTGGCTACCGCACCTTTGTGCTGCAGGGAGGCGAAGACGGATATTTCAGTGATGAGCGCCTCTGTGCGCTGGTATCTGCCATCCACGCCCAATATCCGGAATGCGCCATAACCCTGTCCGTTGGCGAGCGCTCTGCAGACAGCTATCGCCGGCTGCGCCAGGCTGGGGCAGACCGCTATCTGCTGCGCCACGAGACCGCAAACCGCGGCCATTACGAAAAGCTGCACCCCGCCGACATGAGCTGGGGAAACCGCCGCCGCTGTCTGTACACGCTGAAAGAACTAGGCTATCAGGTCGGAGCCGGACTTATGGTGGGCTCGCCATTTCAGACAGACAGCAACTTAATCGAAGATCTGCGCTTTATGCAGGAGCTAAGCCCCGACATGATAGGCATCGGGCCTTACTTAAGCCACTCCGACACCCCATTTGCCGCCTACCCCAACGGATCTATGCGCAAAACGCTGCGCCTGCTGTCCGTAATACGCCTCATGTTCCCCTACGCGCTTCTGCCGGCTACCACAGCGCTGGGCACGATCAGCCCCAAGGGAAGAGAGCTGGGGCTTAAAGCTGGCGCCAACGTGCTGATGCCCAACCTCTCGCCAGTACGGGTGCGCAAGCATTACAGCATATACGACAATAAAATATGCACCGGCGAGGAAGCCGCCGAATGCCTGGCCTGCCTGGCGGGACGCATAAAAAGCGCCGGCTACGAGCTGGTCAGCGACCGCGGCGACGTCAGACGCTGACGCTGACGCTGGCGCTTTGGCAGTACGGCCCTGACGGGAACAGCGCTGAAGAGTCAGCCACGCAGCACAGCGCATTCCCAGTCATACCGATATGCCGCGGCCGATCAGCGGTTAAAGCTCTTAATGGCGCGGTCTATAGCGCGCTTGGCCGACTTAGCGGCCTCGGCTTCGCGCTTGTCGTACATCTTTTTGCCGCGCGCCAGAGCGATTTCCACCTTGACATAGCCGCGGCAAAAATACAGCCGCGTAGGCACCAGTGTCAGGCCCTTTTCCTTGGTTTTGCCGATAAGGCGGCGTATTTCCTTAGCGTGCAGCAGCAGCTTGCGGCTGCGAAACGGTTCGTGGTTAAAGCGGTTGCCAGTTTCCCAATGGCTTATCTGCATATTCTTAAGCCACACCTCGCCCTTTTCAACCTGCGCATACGCTTCGCCAAGATTGACGCGGCCAGCCCGCAGCGACTTAACCTCAGTGCCCATCAGCACGATACCGCACTGAAAAAACTCCTCAAAAATGTACTCATGGCGCGCCTTGCGGTTTAGGGCTATCGTCTTCGTGCCGTCGCCGCTCTGATTATTTTTCGGTTTATTCTTAGCCATTGTTTTTTATGCCTCCAGGCCCCGCGCTGCCCAGTTCTTCGGACAGTATATCCAGTGCGCAGTCAATCTCTCTTTCAAGCTCTTCCAGAGTGCCGTCATTGGGGATCACATGATCGGCCAGCTCCATTTTTTTCTCCAAGGGCATCTGTGCGCGTATACGGCCCAGCGCCTCCTCTTCGCTCAGTCCGCTGCGCTTCATTAAGCGCTGCAGCTGCGCTTCGGCACTGCAGCCCACCACCCATACCGTATCGGCCAGCGCTTCGCCACCATGCTCGTAAAGCAGTGGGACGACCAGAACCGCGACCGGGCAGGTACCGCGCAGATCGGCCAGACGGCGCAGGCACTCGCGCCAAATTTCCGGATGCGTAATCTCATTAAGCCTTTCCAGCATATCGCGGTCGGCGAAGACCAGACGACCCAGGCGGGCGCGGTCTAAACCGCCCCGTCCGTCCAGTACACCGTCACCAAACGCGTCGGCTATTTTTTCCAGCAGCGGCTGGCCGGGCGCCGTAAGCTCATGCGCCACTTCATCGGCATCGATTACGGGCAAGCCGCGCTCCTGCAGCCGACTCGAAACAGCACTTTTACCGCAGGCTATACCGCCTGTAAGCCCTATTATATACATAACAACCTACGCAAGCAATTGCGGCCATAATAATGCCATAAACAAGAATAGAGCCTCGCGGCTCAACCGAAAGGCTCTATTCAGCGCTAAGCTCAACAGCTAGGGTTTGCTATTCGCCCATGTGATCAACATCGATACCCTTAGCCTTGAATATATCGCCTAAGGTATTGCTGCTGGCTTCGCTATAATTGGTAGCATTTCTTTCGCGGTTGCCGCGCTCGCTTCTAGCAGGAGCCGCACTCTCGTTATTGTCCTCGGCAGCCTTCTTAACAGAAAGAACCATACGGCGGGTCTCGGGGTTGACCTCCATGACGCGCACCTTGACAACCTGGTCGATCTGCAGAACATCTTCAGGTGTTTTCACTCTGTGGTTGGCCAGTTCATTAACGGGGATAACGCCCTCGATGCCGTCGGTCACTTCGGCGAAGGTGTAGTGCTTAGCAAAGCGTACAACCTTTACCTCGATAACATCGCCGACATGATATTTTTCGCTAACCGACTTCCAGGGATCGGGCTGGGCCTGACGCAGAGACAGGGAGATACGGTCTCTCTCGGGCTCGACGCGCAGAACGAGAACGTCAATAGTCTGACCAGCCTGAACCACCTCGCCGGGATCCTTAATCCGTTTGTAGGACAGCTGGGAAATGTGAACCAAGCCATCGACATCGCCCAAATCAATGAAAGCGCCGAACTTAGTGAGACGAGCGACCTTACCAGTAACGATCTGGCCCTCTTCAAGCTTGCCCATGACCTCTTCGCGAGCTTTCTTGCGCAGCTCTTCTTCAGCCTGCTTGCGGGAAAGAACTACCTTGCGGTGAGCCTGATCCAGCTCGATAACCTTGAGGTTGAGTATTTCGCCGATGAACTCAGAGAGATCGCGTACAGGATGGATATGGACCTGTGAAGCAGGCAGGAAGCCTCTCATGCCAACATCGACAATCAAACCGCCCTTGACCTGCTCGGTGCAGGGAGCCTGGAGGATAGTGCCGTTATTGTAGGCCTCAGTCACGCGACGCCACGCGTTATCAGTATCGGCTCTCTTTTTGGAGAGAGTCAAATTACCCTCAACATCATCGACACGCTGAACAACAACACTAATCTCATCTCCGACTTTGACTATTGAAGACGGAACAACGTTCTTCTGATGGGAAATCTGGGTCAGCGGCACCAGACCTTCGGTCTTGTAACCGACATCTACATAAATTCCTTCGCTGTCGTCTACCTTGACGACGCGTCCGGTTAAATAATCACCAGGGCGAACCGTCTTAAAAGAGTTGTC
>JAFSXO010000066.1 GCA_017444045.1 bacterium
TGGCATACTTCTTTGATAGTCATTGCTTCTCATCACCTTCAGGGACAATCATACATACTGGAGTTAACTCTAAGTCAAGTATATCATATTATATGCTGCGTTAGCCTGCTCAGAACGGCGTCAGACAACGGCATTAATTTACAGGAATAATGCACAGCAGAGTGCGAACTATTATCGGCAGTATATTATACCTAAACTCCAGCGAGGTAATCTATGCCCACCGATGCCGAACAGCGCCTAGCCGCTCTACAGTTTGCAAAAAAATGAGTGACTACAGTTATTCCAGCACCATCGTTTACAATACTTTTATGTAAAAAGCATGAACGAGGCTGACTGCGTTGCGGCGCTGATGCAAAGGTATCAGGAACTGTTACAAGCTCAGGAAAAAGGATGATACCCAACTAAGCTGAAGCATTACCCAGATCATGCCAACAGCACGGCTGATCATCCCAGGAATTATAGAATTGCGAGGTATAGCACATGCTAGGCAACTTCAGTTACATGAACGCGACCAAGCTCTACTTTGGCGAGGACTCCCTGCAGTACCTAAAAGAAGAGCTGTCCAAATACGGCAAAACCGTACAGCTTATTTACGGCGGCGGCTCCATCAAAAAGAACGGCATTTATGACGCCGTGACAGAAATACTCAAAGCCTGCGGCAAAACCATCGTCGAAGATGCCGGGGTTATGCCCAATCCCACCGTGGAGAAGCTGCGCGAGGGCGTTAAAATTGCCCGCGACAGCAAAGCGGATCTGCTCTTGGCCGTGGGCGGAGGCTCGTGCTGCGATTACGCCAAAGCCGTTTCGGTGTCCGTGCACAGCTCAGAGGATCCCTGGGAAAAATATTTTATCCGCTTCGAGGAACCAGACTGCCAGATCGTGCCAGTAGGCTGCATTCTCACCATGGCCGGCACAGGCTCAGAGATGAACGGCGGATCGGTAATCACCAATCACGAGGCCAAATTAAAGATCGGCCATGTCTTTGGGGAAAACGTCATGCCCAAGTTCTCCATTCTCAATCCCAAATTCACCTATTCGCTGCCCAAGAAGCAGATGGTTGCCGGTATTTACGACATATTTAACCATATCTGCGAGCAGTATTTCTCCGGAGAGGACGACAACACCAGCGATTACTTGGCTGAAGGCCTGATGAAATCGGTAGTTCACAGCTCACTAATAGCTTTGGACAATCCCGAAGATTACGAAGCCCGTTCCAATATAATGTGGACAGCCACCTGGGCGCTGAACACGCTGATCGCCAAAGGCAAAGGCACCGACTGGATGGTGCACATGCTGGGACAGGCGGTAGGCGCCTATACCGACGCCACCCACGGCATGACCCTAGCGGCGGTTTCTTTGCCTTATTATCGGCACATTATGCCCTTCGGTTTGGCTAAATTCAAACGCTTTGCCTGCGAGGTGTGGGGCGTCAAAGCCGAAGGCAAGAGCGATGAGGCTGTGGCTCAAGAAGGCCTAGCCGCTATGGAAGCCTGGATGAAAAAGCTGGGCCTGGCCATGAGAACCAGCGAGCTCGGCGCCGCTGAGGAAATGCTCGAGGGCATGGCAGACGCCACCTTTATCCTGAAGGGCGGCTACAAGGTGCTGGAACGCGCTGAGGTCGTGAAGATCCTGCGAGAAGCCTTGTAATAAGACAGTGCCTTCCTATCTTATCTTTAGTTTATCTAAATAGCGCAATAAGAAGCCCTCATTTCTATTCTTAGAAAAGAGGGCTTCTTATTAATGCTGATCCAAGCCAAGCGCGGCTATTCTGCGAAGCTTAGTCATCTCTGCCAGGTCTTTAGGGCAACTTGCCGTAGGCCGCGTCGTCCACAGGCTCGCACCATTCGGTGTGTCCTTCTGCACCGGGTATTTCCTGAGCTATATGCTGGAACCAGGAATCCCTGGCGGCGCCGTGCCAGTGCTTGACACCGGCGGGAATATTTACGACATCTCCAGGATGCAGCTCCCGCGCTTCTTTGCCCCACTCCTGGTACCAGCCGCGCCCGCTGACGCAGATCAGCATCTGTCCGCCGCCGCTCTTAGCGTGGTGAATGTGCCAGTTATTGCGGCAGCCTGGCTCAAAAGTGACGTTAAACGTGGGTATCTGCTCTAATGTTAGAGGCGCTAAGTAGCTCTGCCCGATAAAATACTTGGCATAGGCAGTATTAGGCTCGCCGATGGGAAAAGCGGATAAATGCTGGGGAACGTCCACATTATCATCGCCATCATCGCCATAGACCTCGCGGATTAAGGGGAAAGTACTCCAGGCCTTGGGCCAGCCGCAGTAGAAAGCCAGCTGGGTAACCATCTCTACGGCCTCGGCTTTGGTAACGCCGTGTTCCTTACCCAACTGTAGATGGGCTTTCAGCTGCGGATAGAGACCCGCCGAAAAGAGAGCGGCAATGGTTATCATGCTGCGATCGCGGGGAGAAAGCTGCTCTTCGCGAGACCAGATCTCTCCGAACAGCACATCGTCGTTTAATTCGGCAAATTTAGGGGCGAGATCGCCAAGCCGGTCGCGTCCGGCGGTCTGTTTTTTCACGGTTTTAACTGCCTTTCTGGGTAATGTGTTGGTGCATGCTTCTGACTGAGCCAATAAAAGCGAGCCGCCGGCAAAGCCGTCAGCCTGAGAAATAGTCACGCCAGGCTCGGACGCCAGAGCAGGAGAAGCCTGGAGCGGTGCTGCGTATGCGCCAGCCCACAGCCCCAACGCTGCCGCAGCCAGACCGATAGTCTTGTATAATCTCATAGTATAACCCCGCTTCTTTCTAATAAAAAGTTGTCTTTGACCTCAGTCTATCGAGATCAGCTCATACTGCGGATTGCCCATTTTCAGCTCCTTCATATAAGAAAGCTGGCGTAGGCCATGCCGATATCTGGGATAGTCGGCTCCGCCGCCCGCGTTCCAGCTTACTTTTTTCTGCGGTTCCAGTCCTTCATACCGCCTCCCTCAGTCTCGTCATAACCGCGATAGCCGTGCACCTCAATGCTGTTCAGAGCCTTCTCTAATGCGGCAAATTCGGCCTCGGTCAAAAGAACGTTCCACGCCCCCAGGTTTTCTAATATTCTTTCCTGATTCTTGGAGCCCGGGATGGGCACGACATTGTCATATTTATGCAGCATCCAGGCTAAAGAGATCTGCGCTTTAGTTGCATTCTTGCTAACGGCATATTCCTCAAGCAGATCGAGAATTGGCTGATTGGCAACCAGGTTCTCCTGGCGCAGCTGAGGCACGTATTTGCGCACGTCATCACTATGGGAAA
>JAFSXO010000067.1 GCA_017444045.1 bacterium
CCCTTGAAGTACGCCTGCTCTTTGGGGGTTAAAGGCTCACCCTGGCGCTCTTTAACAACGATCTCTCGCGGTATGGCCACCTTGCCGATCTCGTGCAGATAACCGGCGAACAGAAGCTCCTCGCCCACCATGGGGCAGAGAATTTTGCTCATCTCGCGGGCCAACTGTCCGGTTTCCTTGCTATGGTCTACCTGCTCCTGGCCTCCTGCGGCTTCGTTGAGCTTGGAAAGCGTGTCCAGCAGTGAATAGTCGAGGAGCTTGGCGGAAGATCTGTCCGAGATGAACTTTGACAGCTGGGAGGAGTTTAGAGTGTCGTCCTCCAGCAGAGAGACGCGCTGGCGGCGCAGCGTCTCAAATTTCATGGCCAATTCGGGATAGTGGTGGTACAGGTCTTCGAAATCGTTGCGTTTGAGCGCCAAGAGGTGCACGTTGCCCACAGTTTTAATGGTGCAGGTGCGCGGCTGCTGGCTCATCAGGGCAAGTTCGCCAAAGGCATCGCCGGGGCCCATGCTGGACAGCACCTGCTCCTTGCCCTCGCGGTATAGCACAGCCTGGACGTGGCCGGAATAAATAATGTAAAAGGAATCGCCGATCTCTCCCTCTTCCATTACAAGCTTGCCGTGGCTGAAGCGCTGTTCAGTCATTCTGTCAGCGATAGATAAAATTACGGGCCGGGACAGAGATTCGAATAGCGGATTGTCGGCTATCAAATCAGCTATGGTTCCAGTTCTGTTTTCGTTGATATCGCCAGCGCTGTTGGCCACTTTTACGCTCCTGGTACTCTTATTATACGCCAATTGATGACAATAAATATTCAGCCAATGCCAGTAGCTTAAGAGTCGTGGCATTGGGTATTGCTTATTCATGTGCGTTAGCGCTACGCTGTTGACCAGCGTACAAGTTAGCGTACATCATCCTTAACACCATAATTGCCCATCAGCTGTGGCCACCCCCTCTGTCGCTGGCGCGACTTCTCCCCCTGCCATTCTTTAGGGGGAGTCATAATGTTAGGCTAGCTGACGCTAAGCTACCGACATTGAATATTTATCTAACTTACTAAAATACTGTGTGCAGTAGCTTTTACCTTTTTTGATCGAGTTTTTTAAGCATGGTTCTGCTAGCGTTCATGAATGTTCAAGCACGTAACCGGTTCCGCGCAAGGCACATCTGAGCAAAGCGAAGCAGTGCCGGCGCGGAAGCTGGTGTAGCGCGAGCATGTTTGCTAAACACTAACTAAATGACATTGACCCTAAAGTATGGCAGCTGGTGCCGCCAAAGCTGGCGGTAAACAAGACGCAGTGAAATTCTACTTCTGCGCTGTCTGAGCCAGCGCGTAAATCGCGATGGTCTGCTGCTTATGCGGAACCTTGTACGTCGAAATCGCCGAAGCCGATACCGCATCGCCAAGAGTAGGCAGAACCGCATCGGTGGCCAGCAGCGAAGCGCGCAGGCTTTGGGACTTGTGGCTGATGTCTATAGCTGTATTCCAGGCTTCGCTTTGGATGGAGTACTTGGGCTCATCGGCAGATCCGTCGGAGCGCACCGTAGCGAAGCCGCAGTGCAGGCAGATTATAAATGGACAGTCTTTGGTGTCGGCACCGCCGCTGTGCTGTTTTAGTATATCTAAGGCTGTCTGGTAGGCGTTGAGCGCGTGGTTCTGCTCATCGTTAGACTTCCAGCCGAACACGGCGGTTAAGCTATCGGGCGCACTTGAAGCGGTGTCGCTTATCGTGATGCCGCTGTGCGCTGCTGTAGCTTCAGCTAGCTCACGCTGAAGCTGCTGCAAAAGCTCTGCTTTGGCCGAACGGTGCTGCGGAAGCAGGGTGAGCACCAGAATAACGGTCAGGGCTTCGTCTAGGTTCAGACCGTCCTGTTTTAGTATCTGGCGCATGGTTTCTATGTCGGGGCCGTATACGTTCAGAGGCTCGCGTTTGCCTTTTACCCGCACAGCTTGGATGAAGTGGGCGTCGATATCGGAGCCAGCCGCGGTAAAGGTGCTTTCGGTCATTAGCACCGGGCAGTTCAGCTCCTTAGACTTGCCCTGCATACGCGCCGAGGTGTTGGTGGGGTCGCCGATGGCGCAGATCTGCTTGCGGTACTTAGATCCGACAACGCCTAAGGCCACGGAGCCGGTACAGACACCGACACCGCACTCGAAAACGGGGCGTTTTTGGGCTTTCCACTCTGCCCGCAGCTGATCCAGGCGCAGCACCATGCCCGTAGCCGCTTTTACAGCTGCCGCGGCGTGGTTGGGCTGCGAAGCTGGCGCCAGTCCGAATACCACCATTTGCGCGTCGCCCTGGTAGTCGAAGATGATGCCGCCGTAGTGCTCGAAGATGCTGCCCATCGCCTCGTGGTAGGTGTTGAGCATTTCGGTAATGTCTACGGGGTTCAGTGTTTCGGATAGATCGGTATAGCCTCGAATATCGGAGAATAGAATCGTTAAATTGCGCTCTTCGGAGCCGATCTCCAAGCCGCGGTTGTTTACCCAGTCCTCGATGTCGGGAACGGGCAGCACATCGGCTAGGGCGTTGTGCATGGTCTGCCGGGCATTGCGCTCGACTAAAACGTTGCGCAGAATAACGGTTATGAAGCAGGCTAGTGCGCCGAGCCAGGGCGAGAATACCGGGATAAGCACGCCGCCTTCGGTAAAGTAGGTGGAGTACATTAAATGGTAGCCGGCGTACCAGTAGCCGCCGCATAGCGCTAGGAAGAGGGCGCTGGCCCATTTTGTCTCCAGATATGTGGCCAGCAGTGTGGCCAGAAGCGCCATGCCAAGGATGAAATAAAAGGCGGAACTGCTGTAATCCTTGAGGAAGGTGCCCTGCAGCAGATTCCAGAGGATGTTGGCGTGAATGCTTACCCCGGAAATGCTGCCTACGTCGGACATCTTGATGTCGTAGCCGCCGGGAACATTTACGCCGATAATGGTCAGAACCTTGTTGGGCACTTCTTTGCCGGTGCTGGGATCGGAGCTTACACCGAATAGGCCAGGTAGAGCCTCATCTGGCGTCTCGAGAATATCCTGTACGGGCCAAACCTGCAGAAAATCGGATATGGGCGGTATATTGTTTTTGGCCATCTTGGCCTGGGGAGCCTGGCGCACTACACGGCCCAGATGGCCTTCGAGGGCGGTCGCTTCGTCGTCTGCCGCTGCCGGTTCATCGCTGTCTTCTGTGCCTGATACTAAATCGGAGCCGCAGTAAGCGATGCGTCCCACCGTAGCGGTAAAGGCGTAGGGAGAACCGGCAATGGTCAGATCGGTTGTCTCGCATTTGTCGGCGTGGCGGTCGATAACCTCCTGCGGTGATATGCCTAAATAGTGGGCCAGTGCGGTTACAGTCAGCGAATAGTGCGGTGCTCCCACAATACCGCTTGGAGGGTTGACCTTCAGTACGGCTAGGCGTACCCGTTTGTCTATAGGGTCGGATACCTCCATGGTAAAGCCCAGGCGCCTGTACAGGTCGTAAGAGCTCCAGCCCTCGATGAGCGGGGGATAGAGCAGGCCGCGGCTTATGGTGGTATCGCGGCCGATCAGTCCGTAGGGCACTATTACGGAGCTGTCGGTGAAGGTCTGTTTTAAAAGGGCGTCTGCCTGAGAATCCTGGCTGGGACCGCTGAAAATAATATCGAAGGCTATGGTTTTGGCTCCGGCCAGTTTGAGCTTGCGCACTAGATCCTTGTATAAGGAGCGCGATATAGGCCAGCGCAGCCCAGAGCGCAGCGAGGAGTCATCGAAAACGACTAAGACTATTTTTTCGGAAAAGGTGCGATCGATTAGGCTGGCGCTGCTGCTGAGATACTGCTCGTCGCTGCCCTGCTGGTTGGTGGCGTAATACCGCTCTATCCAGGTGCGCTGGATTAGGTTCTCGGCGAAGCGCATCCAGTCGTGGTCGCTGCTGATATAGCACAGCGCGGCTACTGCCAAACCGACAACAGCTCCAAGCAGCAGTGATTTGCGCTGCTGCTTGGAGCTGTATCCGTTTAATACTTTTCTTAGCAGGGCTATCTGTAGCACAGCTGCAGCTTGCCGTTAATGCAAGAACGGGGTCAGGTCAATAACTACGCTGCCGGTAGAACTGCCGCTGGAAGGGGTGTCGCCGGGCACAATGGGTGTGGCCTGGTTGGTGTTGTCTCCGGAGCTTCCTATGCTGGTGAGTCCGACAGGCTCAGCCTGAGAGCCTAATTCGCCGCGGCTGTCCGCAGGAACGGCCTGGAGCTTCTCGTCGCCGCCGGCTGGCAGTTCGATGGTGTCATTGGCTTCGTCAACAGACGCTCCCTCTACGCCGGTCTCGGTGATAGGAGTAGCCTGGGTGACGGCATTGGCTTCTACGATGGCTTCGTATCCAGCCGGAACGAGCACGTTCTCGTTGGTCAGCAGATTGAGCATCATTACGCTGCCGCTGTGTACGCGGGTGTGGGTCTTTACGGCATCGCCTTCGCCGGTAACCTTGACGCTATAGTCGGTTCCCTGGGCGGCCATGACGGCGTTGGGAGAGGTGATCTGATAGCGATTGTCCTTGCCGCGGAATTTGGAAACCTGGGTGCGCAGGTTACCCTGCTGCAGCTCTACGTTAACGTTGCGCTGGTGGGCGTTTAGCACAAATTCGCGCATTACCACTGTGGTATTTGAAGCGAGTGCGATTATGCTGTTGTCGGCCAGCTTTAGGTGAGCTTTGCCAGATGCATCGGTGCGCACACTGTCGTTTAGGCCTAAGCGTCGGGAATTAGGAATGCGCAGCCAGCTCTGGCTGTTGGCCAGCTTGCTCTCAACGGTTCCCGCTTTGCGGGTTACCGTAACCCAACTTTTGCCGGAGGTAAAGGCCGGAAGCGCGCACAGAAAGAGAGCGGCGAGCAGGCATGCCGACAGGCGGGTGAGACGGTGTTGCATAAATGTCATTTAATACTCAGTCCTTTTCTTGGTCATTGGATCCTTGTTAAATTCCACATAATTAATGTACTCCTTCTCAGCGAGATATGTCATTTCACTGAGTTCTGAGCGATGCGAAGCCGTGCCGGCGAGGAAGCTGGTGCAGCGCAAACCGCTCTCAAGTCGCTGATAACAAAATAAAAATTGATGATTGCAGGCTGAGAAATCCGCTGTATACAAAGGGGATAGCTAAAGCTGAAGATGGAATTATTTTGGGCGCAATGCATTCGCGCATCGATGAAAAGCAAGTACACCGAGCGTTATACTATAGGAAAGATAACGAGGGTAGAGAAATAATATGATGCAGGTACAGGTCAGGATGTTTATCTGTGATGATGGCGAGCGTTTTATGGGAAAAGGCCCGGCGAAATTGCTGCGTCTGACCGAGCAAACCGGTTCTTTGCGCCGCGCGGCCGCGCAGATGGGCATGTCATACAGCAAAGCTCACGGGCTGATCAAACGTCTGGAGCAGGTGGTGCCCCAGCAGGTGCTGGAATGCCATGTCGGCGGGGCCAGCGGTGGCGGGGCGCAGCTTACCGAGTACGGGCGCTGTCTGCTGCAGGCTTATGAGGAAATGAACAGCAAGATTAATGCTGGAGCTGAGCAGGCGTTCTCTGAGTTCTGTGCCGCCATGGGGCTGGATAATTCCGATGCCGCCAGTACATAACAATGAAAGATAATAAAGAATAATACGAGATGAAGCCTTATTCGCTAACGCGTGATATAGCCGTAATGGGTATGGCGGTGGCCTGCAATGCCGCTCTAGAGCTAACCTTGGGGACATTCCTCCATGCGGTTCACTTTCCGCTTACAGGATCGCTCATGGTTGTCGTAAATGCCTGCGTTTACGCGCTGGCGTATAGCTATAATCCTCGGTTTGGGCGGATAACGCTGATGGGTCTGGCCAGCGCTGTGGTAAGCCTAATCTTGGCCGGAGGCTTAAAATTTACGATTATGCCCGCGCTGGTAACAGAGGCGGCTGTCATAGATATCTTTATATCATGCCTGGGCCTAAATCGGCTGGGGTTTATTGCCAGCGGCGCCATGGCCAGCCTTACGTCTTTTGGCTTCAAGCTTTTTAATATGTATGTCTTTCGGGGAATACCCTTGGATGCGGCTGTGCATAAGGCTGCAGACATCGGCGTAAGCTGGGATTCTATCTACATGATGCTTACGGCGATGGTGGCTTATCGTCTGGCTATTGGGGCGCTGTTTGCCTGGGCGTTATGGGGTATGCTGGTGCGTCTGCTGAGTATGCTGACGGGGCAGACAGTTCAGGTCACTGCCTCTGAGCACTGCGCTGCAGGCGGGAGCGCGGCGGACAGAGGCAGTTCTGTCAATAATCAGGCTAGCGCTGACACGGCTAGCGATAAAGCTGCTATTGCTGGAGCCGCTAGCGCTGAAACCACTCCCAAGTAGCTGTTAGCCCATCTTTTAGCGGGGTGTGCGGCTGCCACTGCAAAAGCTTGTTGGCTTTGGCTATGTCGGGACAGCGGCGGGTGGGGTCATCGCCTGGCAGGGGCTTAAAGCAGATCTGGCAAGGGCGTCCCGTTACTGTTTGCACGAAATCTGTCAGCTCGCGTATAGTTATCTCCTGGGGATTGCCCAGGTTTATAGGCCCTCTTTCCGCCGAATCGAACATGGCCAGCAGACCGCCGACCAAATCATCGACATAGCAGAAGGAGCGCGTCTGCGAGCCGTCGCCGTAAATAGTCAAAGGTGTTCCATATAAAGCCTGGTTGGGGAAATTGGTAATGACCCGGCCGTCGTCGGGCTGCATAAACGGCCCGTAGGTATTAAAGATGCGCACGATGGCGGTGCTTATTCCGTAAGTCTCGGCGTAGGCTGTAGTCATAGCTTCGGAAAAGCGTTTGGCTTCGTCGTACATGGAACGGGGCCCGACGGTATTGACATTGCCCCGGTATTCTTCTGTCTGCGGATGCACTGTTGGCTCGCCGTAGATCTCCGATGTGGAGGTTATCAGGTAGCGCGCCTTGTGGGCACGGGCTACCTCCAGAGTGTTGGCTGTGCCCACCGATCCGGTCAGCAGAGTCTCTATGGGCTGGGCTTGGTAGGCCGGAGGAGAGGCGGGACAGGCTAGGTTCATAACGCCGTCAAAATGCACTAGGTCTGGGGAAAATTTTTGCTGCATCAGAGCGCGATCGCATATGTCGCCTTCTATAAAGCGGAGGGGCAGATCTTCTATATTCTCGCGTTTGCCCGTATAAAGGTTGTCGATTACGGTCACCTCGTCACCGCGTTTCAACAAGGCGCGGCATAAATTGGCCCCGATAAATCCAGCTCCGCCGGTTACTAAAATATGCATGATGTATGCTCCGTATTCGTGATATTCTGTTGCTGTCTGTCCTTGGTCTGCTGTCGGCCGTTTGCTGATTGGTGCGCTAAAGCGCCTGTTCTGCTCAGACTGGCAGCTTCTCAGGTCTGGGCGCTGTGAAGCTTTGTTAGGTAGGGATCCATATTCCTTCCGGCAGACACTGCACATGCCCTGCTATGTTTAGCTGGTTCAAAGCCGATGCCGTTAGTCCTGGAGCGAGGCGGCATTTTTCCACCAATTCATTGACGGTGCTGCCCTCTGCTGTCAGGTTTTTTAGTATGATGCTGGCGGAGGGGGAGATGGCGGGGGCGTTTTCTGCTGCTGATGAGGCTGGCTCAAATACCTGCAGCACATCGAAAACATCGCGCACATGCCGCACGGGGTTAGCCCCGTCCAGTATCAGCTGCAGGCAGCCTCCGCTTTGCAGCACGTCTAGAGCTCCGGGTACGGCCATGACCTCGCGGCCTAAATCGTTGGCGATGTTGGCGGTTATGAGGGCGCCGCTGTGGTTAGAGGCCTGCACGATAATGGTGCCCATGGCCAAAGCCGCAATTATGCGGTTGCGGGCGGGAAAGTGCCAGGCGTTGGGCTGGGTGCCGTAGGCGTATTCGCTGATTACATTGCCCACGGCGGCAATATGGCGCTGCAGGCGGGCGTTTTCCCGGGGGTAGTATATGTCCAGGCCGCATCCGATTACGGCTATTGTGTGGCCGCCGCCTTTTAAAGCTCCGCGATGGGCCTGGGCGTCTATGCCCCTGGCTAAGCCGCTGGTTATGGTTAACCCGCGTTCGGCCAGTCCGCGGGCCAGAATAGCGGCCTGCGACATGCCGTATGGAGTGGCCAGCCGCGAGCCCACGATGGCTATTTGGTTGCTTACTTGCAGGCTTTTCTGGCCGGCAACAAAGAGCGCAGCCGGAGGCTGGGGCAGGTCGAAGAGCTGGCGGGGATATTCCGCGTCTGCAGGGGTGACGATGCGCTCGCGGCGCTTGGCCGCTCTCTCCTCTAGGGCTTTAATTTTGTCTATAACGAAGCCCGAACTGGATGGAGCGCTGTCGGTAGGGCGGGAGCCGAGCAGGCGCTCGGCGGTTTCTTGGGCGCTGCGGAATCTGGCTAGGCATTTCCAAAGCTCGCGCGGCGTGATCTCTTTGCATTGGGACATAGTCAGCCAGGCTAGGTGTTCCTGATAGCGTTCTTTGTCGTTGGCGAACTTAGGCGCGTATTCGTGGGGCATGTGACCTCCTAATCTCTGGCACAGGCAGTATTCTTATAGCCTGCTGGCTACGGTTTGGCTGCTGTATGTGCGTTACAGCATTATTATAGGAGGCGTTTGTTAATGCTATATTGGCATTTTGTTGTATTATGGTTTCTTCGTTATTGCCGATTTGTTACTAATACTTAAGCGCGTGTCTGTAGGTCTTAGCTGTGTAATCGTTTACTCTGGCCTGCTCATGGTCGACATAGACTGCGCCTGCATTGACTTAGCTAAATATCAATGTAGGGTGGCTGCGGTTGCGCTGAAACGGAACCTATCTCAGTATATATTATGCCGTTATTTTTGCTTATAGACTGCATCAGCGTTATTCTTTTGACCTGCATTGAAGTAGGCTGGATAATTATACTAGACAGTTTATCTTTATCTGCGTTTCTCGCCTTGTTAAGGAATGTAATATACGGTCTGAACTTATATCTGTCGTATGGAATCCTCGCCCTTTTAAGTTGAAGACGAAGGCGTAATACAAGTGCTGCCAGTTCATCGTTTTCTTCTATACCAAGCCACCACAGTACCCCAAAGCGTCCTATCTTGTTCATAGTAATTGTAAAGGGGTATAGCTTTGCATCTTTCATGGCTGCTAGAACAGTGCAGTGATCATTGAACTCTTCGAGAAATGCCAGTGTCATATGCAGGTTTGCTGCAGGAGTATAGTTGCCCGTTACTCCTTCCCGCTTAAAGATTTCCTGTACGTTCTTGACTTGCTTTTTGATCTCATGGCTTAGCTGAATCGCAATATACAGTCTCATTAGCGTGGCTAACCTCGTTTGTGCGGGTATCTTTTCATCAGCTTTGGCTATTATATCGCCTCATCCTTTATGTGTCATGCGGATAAGCACGTTTTGAGCTGCTATTAATCAGTGCTTAATTTACCGCGGCCTGCTGAGAGATATGCTGGCTGTGCGGAAGCAGGGATTCGTTGGGGCATTGGGGCAGGGGCAGTGCCGTCAGCAGCGCGGCTGGGCGTATGGCGTTGGCGCCAAACCTTTGGCGTATGCTGTCTATAGCGGTCTCTAGCGCGTATAGGCGCTGTTCTGTAGGGGCACCACAAACTGGTTGTTGCCTGCCGTGAACGGGCCGAGGCTCGTCAGACGCTTCTGGCTCCATTTCAAATAGGCTCTGCTGCCAGGGCAGAAAAGCCGAAGCCAGTTTAGTAGCTCCTACAGTAAGCGCCCGCACGGGGTAAGGCCAGCTGTAATGGCGCAGAAAGAGCTGATAGCAGGCTTGGGCGAGGCTGCGCGTGCTCTGAGTAGGGGTATCGAGTGCGCTTTGGTAAGCATGTGTCTGCAGAAGGGTGTCTTTTACGCAGATATAAACGCCGAAAGCGCGCAGCTGGTGGTGCAGCAGCTTGGCGGTTATGGTGGGCATTAGGTGAAGTATGAGGCGCTGCACTTCGTCGTCGCTGTGCAGATCGGCGGTGCAGGTGGTGCCGTGGCTCAGCGATTTTATGGGGTACTGGGTGTCGGCAGGCATGACTCTGGAGGTATCGAGTCCGTTGGCCGACTGCCAGAGCATCAGGCCATTCTTTCCC
>JAFSXO010000010.1 GCA_017444045.1 bacterium
ATAGCTTCGGCCTAAAATACGCAGGCTCAAACTTCCATTATCTCTTTCTCTTTGGCAGCCAGAGCTTTGGTCAGTTCTTCGATGCTCTTATCGGTGATTTTCTGAATCTCTTCCTGACCTTTTTTGGTCTCGTCCTCGGTGGCCTCTTTCATCTTCTTGATCTGCTCGAGCATGTCGCGGCGAATATTGCGAACCGCCACCTTGGCCTCTTCGGTCAGCTTTTTGGCGGACTTGACCAGCTCCTTGCGGCGCTCCTCGTTGAGCGGGGGGAAGGCCAGACGGATTAGCACGCCATCGTTTATGGGGTTAATGCCCAGATCAGATTTCTGGATAGCCTTTTCAATAGCGGACAGATTGCTCTTATCAAATGGCTGTATGGTCAGCATACGGGCCTCGGGAGTGGCAATCGTGGCCAGCTGGTTCAGAGGCATTTCGCTTCCGTAAGCCATTACGGTAATGCGATCCAGCAAGGCGGGAGTAGCCCGGCCCGTGCGAATGGTGTTAAAGTCCCGCATCAGCGACTCGTAGGTCTTTTTCATGCGCTCCTTAGCAGTCGTATAAACGCTAGAATCAAACATTAGTTTCCTCCTGCAAAAAAATACCGAACAAATCCCAAGGATAAGCGCCGGCACTAACGCTGACACCTATTCCGTGTAGCCTATTCTGTTACTATTGTGCCCAAATCTTCACCGCTGCACAGCTTAAGCAAATTTCCGGGGGTGACAATGTCAAACACAACTACGGGCAGTTTGTTGTCCATACACATTGATATGGCCGAAGCATCCATGACCTTAAGGCCGCGCTGCAGCGTTTCCTGATACGTAAGCCTGTCGAAACGCTTGGCCTGAGGGTTGGTCACAGGATCGGCATCGTATACGCCGTCGACCTTGGTAGCCTTAATAAGCAGATCGGCATTAATCTCCAAGGCCCGCAGAGAAGCCGCGGTGTCGGTAGTAAAATAAGGGTTGCCCGTACCGCCGGCAAAGATGACGACCAAGCCTCTGTCGAGATGCCGCACCGCCTTGGCCCTGACGAAATACTCAGCCACGTTGGGAATAGCAATAGATGTCTGCACCCGCGCCTGCACACCGGCATGAGCCAGCGCATCCTGCAGGGCCAGACCATTCATAATAGTGGCCAGCATTCCCATGCTGTCGGCATTGCAGCGTTCCATGTTTCTGCCCATGCTACCGCGCCAGATGTTGCCGCCACCAAGCACAATGCCTACCTGAAGACCCAGACCGACAATATCGCGGATCTCGCAGGAGAAACGCTCCAATGAAGCCTGATCGTAACCGAAACGCTTCCCGCCGGCCAGAACCTCTCCAGACAGCTTCAGCAAAATACGCCGCACCGGCAAACCTTTAATCGTTATTGTATCCATTATTATCGTTCTTTCTGAGCAAAAAGCATAAACTTAATATTTCTTTTCCTGCCGATATTATCCTGTTCGAGAAAAACCAGTTACATCAGCAAATCGGCCAGGGTGGGATCGGCAGGCATCATGCAGTCGAACGCGCTCACGGCCTGCTTCATCTGCTGATCGGCAAAGAAGCTTCTGGCGGCCTCAACATCGATCACCCGCAAGGCCACTCCGTTCCAATCGCAGTCATCGGGCAGAGGCAAATCGTAGCGAACCTTAGTAAGCTCTAGGTTGTGCATAACTCGCTCGCGTTCAGCGACCAGTTTTTCCCCGTAGCGCTTACCGCCGGCGCTCGGATCGCTCACTAGCTCTTCAAGCGTGTGAGCATTGAGCAGCTGGGCTGCGGTTTTGTCGCCAATACCCTTAACGCCGATTATATTGTCGGAGCTGTCGCCCTTTAATGCCAGCCAGGCGGGAATCTGCTCCGGCCTAACCCCGTAGACCTGGGGAATGTCGTCGGAGCCTAGCCGCTGATAGTCGCCCTTTTTGCCAGCCAGATGCCACAGAGAAATGCGCGGATACTGCAAGACCTGGGCCAGGTCCTTATCGTTGCTGACGATCACCGCTTCGCCATCTGCGGACAGCTTTTTGGCCAGAGCCGCCAGAATGTCGTCGGCTTCATAGCCGGGCACACTTATCGTGCGTATGCCCAAATGCTTAAGCATATCGGCGACAATGGGAATCTGATCCTTTAGCGGCTGCGGCGCCGGCTTGCGGTTGGCCTTGTACTCTCCGTCCAGCTGCAGGCGAAATGTAGGGCTTGGCGACTCGAAAGCCGCCACGCAGTGAGTGACCCGCTCAGTGCGCATGAGATGCTGAATGGCTTTAAACACGCCCAAAACCGCGCCAGTCTGCACTCCCCGAGCATTGGTTAAGCTGTCGGGCAAAGCGTAAAACGAGCGAAAGATCAGAAACATCGTATCCAGTAAAAAAACTCTAGGCATAACTGCCTTTTCTTGCGAGGGCAGGTCTATCCTCCACCAATGCCAGTAACTTAAGATTCATGGCATTGGCTATTGCTTTAGGGGCAAGGAAAAGAAGGATTCACTTAATATTGCTAGAATTGCAGGTCGCTTTTTTCAATGTCATAAAAAAAACAACTATTCATAAGCATAACCAATGCCATTGATTCCTTATTTTAATGGCATTGATCGCAAGCTTAATGGCATTGTTTATGGGGTCACAGTACACAGTATTATGTTAAACGATAGTCAGATTACAATAAACGATCAAGACGACTGCGGCGAGGTGAATGCCGCCGAGGTGCTGGAGCACTGCACTTCTGCCATAACCGAAATGCTTCCCCAAAATATCGAAGTTCACATGTACACATCTGCCGATTCCATCCCCGTCAGATGCCCGGCTAGCGTCATTGAAAGCACGCTTATCAACATTGCCTATCACGCTCTGCGTTTGCTAACCAAAGGCGGCCATTTTGTAATCGTGGCCAGCTTAGAGCAGCTTCTCGATCCCGACAACGAGTTCCGCATTCCCGCAGGAAGCTACTGCAGAATTATCTGCACCGAGCTGCACGCATTTCCTCAGAAGGTCTCCGAGCGCGAGCACGCTTTAGCCAACGAATCGCTCACCCGCTCCATTTCCAATCTATTGGCCAGCCGCGACAAGCGCCTGCTATTTGGCAAATTAGAGGGCGGCAACTGCATAGTAAATCTGCTGTTCAATTAAATCTAGCAAAGATGCTGTTCCCTGTGCAGGCACAGCATCTCCCCCATGCCAGGTTCAATGCCGTTTAGTTAAGGATTCGTGGCATTGGTTATGCTCATTCATGTACGTTGGCGCCGAGTTGTACTTTAGCGCACAGGTTAGCACACGACATGCGTTAAAACACGATTTTCCCAACAGCTTTGGCCACCCCCTCTGTCGCAGTCGCGACATCTCCCCCTGCCATCCTTTAGGGGGAGTCATAATGGGGATCTATTGGCCA
>JAFSXO010000068.1 GCA_017444045.1 bacterium
GGGTTTCAGCTTCCTTCTCGCTCTGAACACGTATATCATCAGCCGTCTCACGGGCGGCCTGTTGTTTGCGCAATTCTATCTGAGAGCCAGCAGAATAACCGATGCCTAGGAGCAGCAGACTCGCCATTACCACCACGATATGGGTTAGCATGGAAAATCAACTCCTCTATTCTGCCGCCGAAAAACTGCTTCGGCGACAAATATATATAAAAGCTATCCTGTTTATGTACAGGAAGCATTGATAATTATTTTACCAAGCACTAGGCTACAACGTCAAGGGGCAGGGTAGAACATCGTATTTTCCCAACAGCTTTGGCCACCCTCTCTGTCGCTGGCGCGGCTTCTCCTACAGCCATTCTTTAGGGGGAGTTATAATGAGGATCTATTGGCCATTGCTTAACTAAACGACATTGGAATGACATCTTATTACGCTTCGCGATTGCATTCTAGATACTGCGTCACCACACGCCTAGAGACAACAGCTGAAAAGCCATGATTCAGCAAGTACCGCAAGACTTTATCAGCGTCAGCGGCACTGTGCATACGGCGTCTCACAATCTCTGCCGCCCGCTCTTCCTCACGCTCCTCGCCTAATTCATCAGCGCATTCACTAACAACGGCAGCGATAGCCTCATCGCCTACCCCACGCTTGCGCAGCTCGGCTAAAACGCGATGCCAGCCCCAGCCCTGCCTAAACTTTGAGCGCAGCAGCATGACAGCAAAGCGCACATCATCTATAAGCCCAGCATCGATCAGACCCGCCACAACCTGAGATGCTGTATCTGCCGGACAGCCGCGCTGGAGCAGCTTGCGGAACAGTTCGGCAGCAGAGTGCTCGCGAGCCGCCAATATTTGGCAGGCCCGCTCTTTATAATAAGCGTGATCAGAGCGCTTCATCACTCCTCACTGCCGTCTGGCTTAGCAGCTCCCTGTCCCTGCGCCAGCCCTAAAGCTTCGCGCACCTTGCGGTCAATCTCGTCAGCGATCTCGGGATGCTCCTCCAGAGTAGTACGCGAATTGTCGCGTCCCTGGCCCAAACGGTTGCCGTTAAATGAGAACCAGGTTCCGGATTTCTCAACTATGCCAGTTTCAACACCGATGTCGAGCAGGCTGCCCTCCCGAGAGATGCCCTTGCCAAACAGAATATCAAATTCGGCGGTTTTGAAGGGGGGCGCCAGCTTATTCTTAACGATCTTAGCCTTAACGCGGTTGCCAACGTTTTCAGACCCAGATTTAAGCGAATCCTGACGGCGCACCTCTATGCGCACAGAGGCATAAAACTTCATAGCTCTGCCGCCCGGCGTGGTTTCGGGATTGCCGAACATAATACCGATCTTTTCGCGGATCTGATTGATAAAGATTACCGCCGTGTTGGTCTTCGAAATTACCGCGGTAAGCTTGCGCAGCGCCTGAGACATTAGGCGAGCCTGAAGTCCGACATGAGAATCGCCCATTTCTCCCTCGATCTCCGCTTTGGGTACCATGGCCGCAACCGAGTCCACAACAACGACATCGACAGCATTTGAGCGCACCAGCATCTCGACAATTTCCAGACCCTGCTCGCCGGTATCGGGCTGCGAAACAAACAGATCATCAATATGAACACCCAAATTGCGCGCGTAGTTAGGATCCAAGGCGTGCTCTACATCTATAAAAGCGGCCACACCGCCCAGCTTCTGGGCTTCGGCTATAACCTGCAGGGCCAGGGTAGTCTTACCTGAAGATTCTGGGCCATATATCTCGCTGACTCGGCCGCGCGGGATACCGCCAATTCCTAAGGCCATATCGATCGCCAAGGAACCGGTAGGAATAACATCGACCTCGAACCTGGCGCCAGCCTCACCAAGCTTCATTATCGAGCCCTTGCCAAAGGATTTCTCGATCTGGCTAATAGCCATTTCCAATGCTTTTAGTCTGTCCATACGCTTACACCTCTGATACAGCCTTATTCTGCCTTGCGGCTATAGAAATGCTTTATAATATCGCCCGGCGCTATCAATCACGCCCTGCACCGCGCATGAGAACAAATGTTCACCTGCACACTCGTATAATACACAAAAGCACTGCATCTGTCCAGAGGCAAGCAGCGCTTTTATTAAAAACTGCTAAACTGCAGCATGGCTGTGCAGCTAGCGCTATCTAAACGGCATCGCTAATGAGGCAAGGTCAGCATAATGTTTTTAACGTCGTCCTTTATCTGATTGATACCTTCAAAGCGCATTCCGGGAGATACGGCAACAGGCTCGTCATCGGGATTAATGCGGCTGACCACAGGAGGACGCCCACCTTCGACGTTCTCAAAAGACGCTTCGCACTGCAGAACCCCAGCCGCGATTTTATAAACGATGCAGCAATCATCGTAAGGATTGCAAGGCAAATTGCGTCCCCAAGCATCTTTAAGCCGTTCTGTCAGCTCCATAACTGACATGGGCCGATTCTCAGACTCTAAAATAAGGCGAATGACTTCAGCCACCGGAGTATTGTTGCTTACGCCGCGCAAACCAGTTCCAACCACTTTAATCCTCCTAGACACACCCTGCAAAGCTCATACTTACCAAGCTTATACTGCATAGTTCCAATGTCATTTAGTTAGGGTATCGCGAACATATTCGCGCTGCACCAGCTTCCTCGCCGGCACTGCTTCGCTTCGCTCAGAGGTGCCTTGCGCGGAACAGGTTGCGCGCTATAATCTGCAAACAACAGCCATGAATATACCTACATGGGCTTAACTAAATGATATTGTGCATAGTTCAGTTCAAGGCGCATTGTAAAAATAACTAAAATTTTATCTTCTGCAGAATTAATCCTGTTCCTGTTCTATCAACGGTTATAAGTAGCGATTAGCTAACGTGTTAACATTCCAACTCCTCCTAAAGGATGGCAGAGGAGCGCTAACGTTCATGAATGAGCAATGTCAATGCTTTAGCTCCTTAACTTATAAGCATTGCCTGTTCTATTAACGGTTTTAAATATGTGCTGTGCCAGCTTTCCAGGGCGTCCCATAAACTGACGCAACATTTAAACAAAAAAAATCCCGCCCTTGCAGGCGAGATTTTGGCGGGAGCGACGGGATTTGAACCCGCGACCTCCGGCGTGACAGGCCAGCGCCCTAAACCACTAGGCCACGCCCCCACCTTAGCCATTAGCTAATA
>JAFSXO010000069.1 GCA_017444045.1 bacterium
CAGCAGGTCGCCGAGATCAAGACAGGGGCTTTCTGCGGCTGTCAGGACTTGGAATCCATAACCATTCATGGCAAAATACCAGCCATACGCAAGGCTACATTTGCCGACTGCGTTAAGCTTAAGGCCATAACAATTCCCCCAAGCGTTAAGACAATAGAGGTATGCGCTTTTAAAGGCTGCACCAGCCTCACCTCGGTCACCATACCCGACAGCGTCACCAATATTGACAGGCTGGCCTTTGATAAATGCACAAACCTAAAAACTGCCAGCATAAACAAGAATACACAAGTACATGCCGATGCCTTTCCCAAAAGCACCAAAATAATGAGGCGCTGACAGCCGCAGCTAAAGCTTGCGAAGGACGCTATACCCAGCCCAAAAGCAACTGCTGAGACCCAAGGAAAGCGCCAGCTGTCTAAAAGCGATACGCTGATCATCACCCAGAGAAAAAAGCCATTTGCGGCTCCGATCGCTTCATCGGTTTGCAAATGGCTTTTTCATGCGGCAGGCAAAGAGATTAACTCAATACCTCGGGCACCCTCAGGCTAATAACGCTTAGCTAATGATGGTGTTGCGCTCGATGTGCATCTCGCCATCGACCCAGCGCACTACGCCAGTATAAGGCACACCGTCTTTGTCAAAGAGATCTTTGGTCTCGATCTTCTGGTTGGGCTCGGTGTAAAGGATACGGCCGTCGGCAATCAGTCTCTTCATATTGTCCTTCAGCTTCTGACCATCATCGCTGAGCGAAAGCTTGCCGGCATCGACAGGGGTCTCAACCTTGGCGCCAGCGAACATGCCGAAGCCATCGCCGTCAAGGGTGAAGCTAGCCATGCGGAATTCCTGAGGACCATTATCATCGGAGCCAATCATAGAGGCGCCTCCGTGCAAAATATTTCTGTTGGTGAAGCATTCGCGGATAATGTCGCCGTTGCGGCCGTCCATATACTTGGCATCGGTCTTAAGCATACTTTTGGCCATATCCTCATAGGTGAAATCACCCTTCGGAGCTTCCTTGAAGAGATTGCCGTAGAGCGAAATCATCTCGGCGCCGGCAGACTTAATCGCAGCAGCGGGCTCCATGCCATTTTCCATATTGCGGTTGACGATGCCAGTCATCACATCATACACCGCGCCGGTAAACAGACGCGACCAGCTGTGCACCTCGGTGCTGAGCTCATTGTTGTTGGAGGGTCTGCTGGGCAAAGTGGAGGGATCCTGCCACTTGAAGTCGTTGATGGCGTCTCTGACGTAGTTGCCGCCGGTAGCATTCTTGCCGGAAGCGTTGTTGATAACCTGTCCCAGTTCCTCACCGGTAGCAGATAAACAGTTGTGCTTGGTCAGGTCGCCGCCGGTTTCCTGAGCGACGCGCTCGCATACGCGATCATCCTGCGTGGCCATGAACATAGCGATGCAGTCTCCGAAGGACTCGTGGAACCCTCCGGGATCGGGACTCCAGGTAGAAAGGTAACCAGGACGGATGCCATCGAGCATGGCATGGCCGACCTCGTGGGAAACGACTTCGCCGGATTCACCGGTCATAACCGTGGTATTGTTCTTGGGATCGAAGGCGTGGAAGAAGTTGAGAGAATTGTCGCGTCTGGAATAATAGGCATTCAGCATTTCGCCGCCATCGGGGACCAGCTTAATCTGCTCACCGCGACCACCCCAAGGCACTTTGGCTCCGTAAGCGCTTTCAAACATTTCCAGCGTCTTGCTGACGGTGGCAAAGGTCACAGCACCGGTAAACTCTTTTTTGCCCTGGTCGAAAACGAACTTGTCATCGGCATTGGGCTGAAGTTCGGATTTACCTAACCTAATACGGCTGGTTTCGGGGCCGTTCTTGCCCATTTTAACATCGTGAACCACCGTGGTTGTGGGTTCAAAAACGAGCCTGTCCTGAGAATTGTAAGAGAATTCAACATCACCGGACGCCTGGGCAGACATGTCTTCGGGAACATTAGATGTTACCGCATTGAGTTCATAATTATTATACGAACTGCCTATCGAGCCAATCATTTAACTACCTACCTCCAAATAAATCCTACCAAAACCCAGTTTATATCATATCATACAAGCATAACAAGAACAACCGCTATGGGGCTTGCCACCATTATGCTTACTATATTATTTTAGCACACTTGCATGGACTAACTTGTTGCATTTTGTTTAACAAAAATGATGTTGCTGAATAAAGATGGCCCTCTAAGAGTTCATATAATATGATATAATGCGATTAAGATTTCCTAGGAGCTGACGGCGATGAACTATTGGCGAGACGTATATGAGAATAAGCACGAGGGCGAGCTTTTCGAGTTCGGTCGCTGGCCCCAGGGAGCAGATGGCGAGATCAGGCCTATAACCTGGCGTGTGCTGCAGCGCCAGGACGATCATTTGCTGGCGGTAGCGGAGAAGGGCCTGGAATGCAGGCAGTATCATGAGTATTATCGCGCGACATCCTGGCAAGACTGCAGCCTACGCCGCTGGCTGAATAGCGGTTTTTTCAGCCAAGCCTTCGAGGACGCAGAGCGCTCTTTAATTATGCTTAGCAGGGTCATCAACAACGCGTGTTCCGCTACCGAAGACCGCATCTTTTTGCTTAGCACAAACGAGGCTACGAGTCTATTTGCCGACAACGCTGACCGCCGGGTTAAGGCCGTAGACTATGCCGTTAAAAACGGGGCAAACACAACTGATGGTTATTGCTTTTGGTGGCTGCGCTCGCAGGGCAGCTATGCCATTAACGCGGCTGACGTCGACAGCAACGGCGTCATAAGCAGCAGTGGCGGCAACGTAAATTACCGTGGCAGCGCCGTGCGTCCCGCCCTTAGGCTCATACTTCCAAAGCAATAGACTTCATTTTCCCCAACAGCTTTATCCACCCCCTCTGTCGTGAAGCGCCTTCCCCCCTGCTATCCTTTACAATGTCGTTTAGTTTGTATTTAGCGAACATACACACGCTGCACCAGCTTTCGTACTGGCACTGCTTCGCTTCGTTCAGATGTCCTTGTGCGGAACTGGTTACGCGCTTATTAATGATACTGCGCAAATATCCAGTAAAAATGATTTTGCTACAACTATATATTCAGTCGCACTTTATACAGGCATATCTTAAAGCCTCTATAAGAAAAAAAAACATGTTAAACTGGCTCTATTACAAGCACATTTTAGAAAAACGAAACCACGCCCCGCAGAAGCGGCATCAAAAACAGAGCAGTATCTACTGTATAATCATTTCAGGAGACAAAGCTTTAATTATTACTTAGTGCTTAATATACAAATCATTAAACAATATAAATTTGCATAAAGTTCAAATTGCTAAAATTTTCATCCAAAACACTTGCTTTATATCATCATTTGTGATATTTTATATCCATCAGCAAGGCAGATACTTACAGCAACCCTTCGACTGACGGACTACAGTATCTGGATCATGCTGATGCCCATTGCTATC
>JAFSXO010000070.1 GCA_017444045.1 bacterium
AAAATACTAAAAAAATATGTCAATGGCGTGTATAAAACCAGGGACGCGTCTGGAAATTCCATCGTCCAGAAGGCTGAGGGCGGCATTTGCATGGTCATGGATGCGCGTACCGGCGAGATTCTGGCCTCTGCGGTTGCTCCCGATTATACTCCTGGGCCTGATACTGGAGCAGACAAAAAGGGCCTGCAGCGCAATCGGGCCTTTTGCGACGCGTTCGAGCCGGGGAGTATTCTGAAAGTCTTTACCGCGGCGGCTGCGCTGAAATATGGGGCTACGCCGAACAGCACCTACTACACAGAAAATACTTTAATGGTTGATGGTTGGCCGATCAACAATTCCCACTCGATAGCGTCTGGGTATTGGACAATTTCTGATATCATTATTGAGAGCTTAAATACTGGCACGGCGGCTATCGCTTTGGATTTAGGCCGTGAGAAGCTATCAAAAACCCTCCACGAATTCGGCTTTGGCGAGTTTAGCGGAGTCGTCAATAAAAACAGCCACGTGGCCTGCGAAAGAAATGGCCAGATCGTTTCAGGTGAGGAAACCGGTGCGTTTGGTTTCTGGAACTGGAAGGATTGGTCTAAATGCGACACGTGCGTCATCTCCTTTGGCCAGGCGGCAACTGTAACCCCTATTCAGATTTGCTCAGCTATGCAGGCTGTCGCCAATGGGGGGCGGAGAATGCAGCCTCGCATCGTTAAGCGCGTCGTTGACGACGACGGCAATGTGAAGCTGGATTATCCCATTGTAGAAAAGAATCGCCCGATCTCCGAGGAAGCCGCCGCCGGCCTTACCGATATGCTCATCAAGGTCGTGTCGGAAGGTACCGGACAGGCTGCCGCTGTTCCCGGCTATCAGGTCGCTGGAAAAACGGGTACAGCCCAGGTCGTCGACTCTGAGCGTGGGGGCTATAAGGAAGGCTGCTACAATGCGGCTTTTGTGGGCTATGTTCCTGCCAGGAATCCTCGTATCGTAGTGCTGGTCAAGATGGAAAATCCCTCGCCCGATATTTATGGCGGTTCTGTTTGCGGACCAATTTTCAAAGAAATCTGCCAGCATGTGCTGCCGTATTTAGGCTGTCTCCCCGATGATGCCAAATAAAACGAGCGTTCATTCGCAAGCTTTTGGGCAGCAGCTCATTGGGGTGGATGCACCGTATGGTGTCCGGCTGTTTAGGAAAGGAGGCTTTACGTGATAGAAAAGATGCAAATCCCTTTCGGCGCTGATGGATGCTCTTCTGCTGGCTATTCCGTGCGCTTAAAACCGTACTGCCGCGATCTGATTGCGTATTGCTGCAGCAGTCGGACGCTTTTACAGCAGTCTCGCTCGCACAGTGCCAGAAGGAGCGGGGTGAAATTCGTTACCACCTTGGTTCCCTGCGTGGTGCTTATTAAAAGTAAGGAGTATGTTAACACTGAAGCTTTTAATACTCCCTAGGTTATTTTCCTAAGGGAGAGGGCAACAGCTATAAGCCAGCGGTTGGCAAACCGTGTTAATGTTTGAGCGCGTAACCCGTTTCGCGCGCCGGCACAGCTAAGCTTAGCGATGCTGGCCGGCGCGGAAGCGGGTGCAGCGCTAATGCGTTTACTGGACAGCTGCTTATAAGCATTGCCGAGAAATAGCAATGGGGAAGATCGTAGCTGAGCGGGGTTGGGGAACCCGGCTTTAGCTTTAGTAAATGCGTGAATCGCTGCGTGGGTCGGCGATTTAGGAGGTGCCAATAAATGAAGAACTTAACCGAGCTAGCCGGAAGTGTGGTGGGCGCTTCGGTTCACGGTGCGGCAGAAGTGTCTGATATATGTTACGATTCGCGAAAGGCTAAGCCAGGCGATCTTTTTGTGTGCGTTCGCGGACTGGCCAGTGACGGTCATAAATTTGCCGCCGACGCGGTCGCCAAGGGTGCTGTGGCCCTGGTCGTAGAGGAGCCTGTTGCTGGGGTAGATGTGCCTTATATTCAGGTTCCCGATGGCCGTCGCGCTTTAGCTCTGATTGCGGCTGCTTTTTATGATCATCCTGCCGATAAGCTGTTAAATATCGGGATTACGGGCACTAACGGAAAAACTACTACAGCTTTTCTGACTTCGGCCGTTTTGCAGAGCTTGGGGAAAAATCCCGGACTGTTGGGCACTATCGAGGCGAGGATAGGCGATAAGACTCTGCAGCTGCCCAATACCACCCCAGAATCAATGGATTTGCAGCGGTATTTAAGCGAAATGCGCCAGTGCGATCAGGATGCCGTGGTTATGGAGGTATCCTCGCACGCTTTGGCGCTGGACCGCGTGCTGGGCATTCCCTACGATATCGCGGTGTTTACCAATCTTACCCAAGACCATCTGGACTTTCACGCGAACATGGACGAGTATTTTGCGGAAAAGTCTAAGCTCTTTCTCGGTCTTGGCACCCATAAAGGGCGTCCCGCCGGGCCCTACGCGGTTATTAATATAGATGACGAGTATGGCAGGAAGCTGTACGAGCTGGTGCGCTATCGCGTGCCGGTGATCACCTATGGCACCGATAAAAACGCCGATGTCCGCGCTTTTAATGTAATAGCCACTCCCAATGGGCTAAGCTTTATTGTAGAGACGCGCATGGAAGCCTGCCAGGTAGAGCTTCCCATGTCCGGAGCCTTTAATGTGTACAACTGCCTGGCAGCTATATCGGTCGGAATTGCTCTGCGCGGGGAGCTTTCGGCAATAGTGGCTGGCGTTGAGGCTGTCAGCTTAGTTCCCGGCCGTTTTCAGTTGGTGCGCGAAGGGCAGCCGTTTACGGTTATCGTCGACTACGCGCATACCCCCGATGGCCTGCAGAACGTTCTGAAGTCAGCCCGCGAAATTACCTCGGGCGAGCTTACCGTTGTCTTTGGCTGCGGCGGTGACCGTGACCGCGGCAAGCGCCCAATAATGGGGAGAATCGCTGCCGATTTAGCGGATAAGCTGGTCATAACTTCAGACAATCCCCGCTCAGAGTCGGCAGAGGACATTATTGAGCAGATAATGGAGGGTGTCAGAAGCAGCGCGGCTACGCCGAAGGTGCTGATAAATGCCGATCGGGGCGAGGCTATAGCTTTAGCTATTGCCGAAGCCAAGGATGGCGACACGATAGTTGTCGCCGGCAAAGGGCATGAGAAATACCAGAAGTTTAAGGATCGCACCATCCATTTCGACGATGTGGAAAGAGCGCGGGAGTGCCTGCGCAAGCGGGATTATCAGCTTATGCTGAATAAGGCGGTGCCGTCGGTGCGCCTCCATTTCGTTTGGGATCGCAGTGTGCTGCGCACTGATAATGAGATACTAGACTGCCTCGAGAAGCAGAAGAGAGATGCTGTATGACCCTGTGCGCTTGGAGTATTAATGAGATAGCCGACGCTGTGCGCGGGCGTATGGCGGCCGATGCGGATTATCCCGAGACCTATACGGCTATATGTACCGACACGCGGGCTATACAGCCGGGATGTCTGTTTGTTCCTCTGGTCGGGGAGCGCTTCGACGGGCATGATTTCGTAGGCTCCGCCTTGCAGGCTGGCGCTGGCGCTGCCTTATGGGCGAGGGGTGAGGTACCTGCTGAACTGAAGCAGGCCCCGCTGATCGGCGTTGACGATACGCTGGACGCCTATCAGGCGCTGGGATCGCATAATCTGCGCCGCCTGGGCATTCCGGCTGTAGCGGTAACCGGTTCGGTGGGCAAAACCACTACCAAGGATCTTCTGCGCGCCTTGCTTGGCCTTAAGTACAAGGTACACGCGACGCCGGTTAATCACAACAATGACGTCGGTGCGGCCAAGACGCTGCTAGAGCTTGGCCCTGAGCACCAGCTGGCCATCATAGAAATGGGCATGCGCGGGCGCGGCCAGATAAGGCGTCTGGCGCGCTTGGTTAGGGCCAAGGCTGGAGTGATTACGGCTATAGGCGAATCCCATATGGAGCTGCTCGGCTCTCAGCGGGCCATTGCCGAGGCTAAGGCCGAGCTGTTCGAGGAAATGGACAGTTCTTCTCTGGCTGTTTACCCTGCCGATGCGCCTTACGCCTCTGTTCTGGCCGAGCATACGGTGGGGCGTTCGTGCACCTTCTCGCTCAGAGCAGACAGCGCGGCCGCTTGGCGGCTGTTGGAGTACCGTCCGCAGATGCTGGCAGATGGCGGTTTGGGCAGTTATCTGCAGATAGCTTATCCAGGGGGCAAAACCGAATTGCTGTTTTCGCGTCCCGGACTGCACAATGCTTCTAACCTTCTGGCCGCGCTGGCTGTATGCTACGAGTTTGGAATTGCTCCCGAAGAAGCGCGCAGCGCTTTAGAGGGCTTCCGCTCTACTGGCCAGCGCATAGAGCTGGTGCATCTGGCGTCTGGCCTTACTCTGATCGACGATGCCTATAACGCGGCTCCCAGCTCTGTGCGCGGTGCCCTGGAGGTTATGGAGCAGGCTGCTCTGTATAGGCAGAAGGAGCGTCTGCCCCATAAGCGCCGCTGTGTGGCCGTGCTGGGCGATATGCTTGAGCTGGGCGCAGACAGCCCAGAGCTTCATCGCCAGATAGGGGAGGCTTGCGCTGAGCGCGGGATCGATCTGCTCATAGGCGTCGGCGAGCTAAGCGCTGCCAATATGGTCCCTGAAGCCCGCAAGGCTGGGATAAAGGCGCTGTGCGCTGCCGACCGCGAGGAAGCCTGGCTGCTTCTTTCTCAGGAGCTTATGGCCGACGACGTTGTCCTCGTTAAAGCCTCTCACAGCATCGGGCTGGAGTATGTTAGCGAAAAGCTCCGCGAGTGGAAGGGCGCGTAAGCTGGGCAGATGAGTAAGCGGTGCTGCGCAGATCTGATTTTGGGCTTGTTCACAAAATGCTAACTAAATGGTATTAACTTAATGATATTATAAAAAATAGTATATAATATTTAGAGGCATTACAGTATGGAAACTTGGCATCTTATGGCATTGGCTGTCTTTACGGGTATTGGCTTGGCTGGAGCTGGTATGCCGGCATATCTGCGCTGGGCAAAGGGGCACGGCTGGGGGCAGGTCGTCCGCGAGGAAGGCCCGCAGAAGCATATCTCAAAGTCGGGCACTCCCACGATGGGCGGCTTGGTGCTAATACTGTCAGGTTTGCTGGCAAGCTTCTGGTGGCCGGTGGCTGGCGTCGATATGTGGATATTCCGCTTAGTCGTATTGGCCGGCGCGGCGCTGGGCTTCGTAGACGATATAAGCAAGGTGCTTAAACACCGCAATCTGGGTCTTAAAGCGCGCCATAAGCTGGCTGTGCAGGCGTTTATCGGTCTGCTGCTGGGCGGTTATATAATTGCCGTCCGCCAGCCTCTGGGGGTGTTTGTGCCGTGGGTCGGCTTTGTCGGAGGCGCTTGGGCTGTTATGGCGGTAACCCTGTTTGTAACTGCGGGATCCATAAACGCGGTTAATTTAACCGACGGTCTCGATGGCCTGGCGGCCGGAACCTGCATCCCGGCTCTTCTGGCTATGTCATATATCTGCGCTTCTTCTGGGCATCCCGAGCTGGCCGTAGGAGCTTGCGGTCTGGTCGGCGCCTGCATCGGCTTTCTGTGGTTTAATGCTTATCCTGCCCGGGTGTTCATGGGCGACACCGGTTCTTTAAGTCTGGGGGCGGCGTTGGCCTGCATGGCTATTCTCAGCGGCAGCGAGCTGTGGCTGGCCTTGATCGGCGGTGTGTTTGTGGCTGAGACGCTTTCCGTGATCATTCAGGTCGCTTATTTTAAGGCTACCAGCGGCAAGCGGGTGTTTCGTATGACTCCAATTCACCATCATTTTGAGCTGGGAGGTCTGCACGAGGTTCAGGTAACCGCGCGTTTCACCGTATGCGGGGTTCTCTTAGCGCTTTTTGCTGTGCTGCTCTACAGCGGGGTGCTGTAACCATTGGTTCTGTAGGCTAGCGAGCAGCTAATCTGGTTTTTTATAGCATATTTTTATGGGGTATGTCGGGGATGACTGTGGATTTTGATAAGCGTAAAATCGCCGTCTTAGGCTTGGGCAAGAGCGGGGCGGCATTGGCTAAAAAGCTGAGCGAATTAGGAGCAACGGTGCTTATAAGCGATTCCCAGGTCCCAAAAAGGCTGGAAGAGTATCTGGCTGAGCTTAAGCCTCTGGGTGTGGAAATTGAAGTCGGCGGTCATTCGCCGCGGGTTTTAGAGGCCGATTTGATCGCGGTCAGTCCCGGGGTGTCGGTTTTTCATCCTATGATACAGGAAGCGCTGCACAAGGGAATCAAGGTTATGGGCGAGGTGGAGATCGCTTGGCGTCTCGCCCCCGCGCCGTTTGTGGCGGTGACGGGAACAAATGGCAAGTCTACAACCGTAACGCTTATCGACCGCATGCTGGGCAAGCGCTCTATTCTGGCCGGCAACATAGGCAATCCGCTGGTTGCAGAGGTCGGCTGCGCTCCCGCAGACGGCTATGTAGTAGCCGAAATCTCCAGCTTTCAGCTGGAAACCGTATACGATTTTGCCCCTCATGTCGCGGTGCTGACTAATTTTACGACCGACCACTTGGATCGCCATAAGAGCATGGGCGAATACTATGCCGCCAAAGCCCGCCTTTTTGCCCGTATGGGCCCCAAGGACCTGGCGGTTTTTTCCGCCGACGACCCTGGCGCTGTTCAGATGTCCGAGCAGCTGCGCCAGGGCAGCCTGCCGGAGTGGATACCTGAATATCCGGCGCCTGCCTGCCCTGCCTGTCCGCGGATTATGACCTTTTCTGTGCGCGGCGAGGTCGAAAGCGGCTCCTGGCTTAAAGATGGCTGGGTCTATTATCGCGATCAGGGACTGGCGGAGCGTTTATTTCGCTGGGATTTCCCAGGTCTGCCTGGGTCTCACAACCAGTCCAACGCGCTGGCGGCAGTAGCTGTGGCGAGGTCTTTGGGTGTGTCGGCTGGCGAATGCGAAGAGGCCCTGAGGAGCCATGCGCCGCTTCACCACCGTCTGCAGCAGGTGCGCGAGCTTCGCGGAGTTATTTATGTTGATGATTCCAAGGGAACGAATCCAGACGCGGTTGTTGCGGCCATCTGCGCTTACGATCGTCCGGTGGTGCTTATAGCCGGGGGCAAGGATAAGGGCGTAGATGTGCGGGGGATGATGAAGACCGTATCCGAACGCGTTAGGCATTTGCTGCTGATAGGAGAGGCTGCAGGTAGGTTTGCGGCTGAGGCGGCTAAGGCTGGAGTAAGCAATATTCATAGATGCGCTTCCTTACAGGATGCGGTACAGCTTGCTGCTGGCTTGGCGCAGAGCGGAGACGCGGTGGTTCTGTCGCCGGCCTGCTCAAGCTTTGATATGTTTAACAGTGCGGAGGAGCGCGGCGATCTGTTTGTGCAGTATGTGAATAGCTTAGATGGCAGCGAGGTGTGAGGGGATGAACTGGGGTAATGAGAAGTGTGAGGGGATGAGCTGGGTTAATGGGAATTTAGCGAGACCCATCTTAGTACTGGTTATGGTGCTCAGCCTGTTCGGAATAGACTTTTTAACCTCTACAGCTGCCGGAAGTACGGTTACTGCACCGGCATCGTCTTATGTAACCGTGCAGCTGATAGCTATGATACTGGGATTTGGTGCCATGTTCGCTCTTTCCAAAATCTGGGATTTGGATAAGATGCGCAGATGGTCGAGCTGGCCGGCGGCTGTACTTTGTCTTTTCTTAACGTCTGTTATGCTGTTCTGCCCGGAACAGAATGGGGCAAGGCGCTGGATTCCGCTGGGGCCGTTTAATATTCAGGTCGCTGAGATCTGTAAGCTTTTGCTGATTTGCTTTTGGGCTGATGTTCTGGCGCGTGTCTTCAATAGGATAGGCGAGCGCCAAAATGATCCATCCTATGAAAGAGATTATCCTGGCAAGCGCCATCTGAAGCCGATTTTTGATGCTGCCCGGCGTTTCTGGCCTGTTAATGCTCTGGCTGAGTATCTGGTAAAACCCATTTGGGATGAAATACATCTTTTTGTGCCAGCCGGCATTTTGACCTTCTTCGTGTTCTTTATGCTGGAAAAGGGACATGACTTAGGCATGACCGTGTTGATATTTTTGACTATATTCGCGATGTGTATTGCGACGGGTCTGTCGCGGCGTTTGGTCTGCATAGCCTTTATCACGATGTCTCTTGTCGGTACAATGCTGGTGATAGGCGCAGGCTATCGCTCCAACCGTATAGTGGGCTGGCTGAATCCTTCCGCTCACAGCCAGGATATTGGATATCAGAACAGACAGGCAAATATTGCCTTCGGAAGCTGCGGAATCGTCGGCAGAGGCCTATTCAAGGGGATCCAAAAGTATTTCATTCCTGAAGAGCATACTGATTTTATCAGCGCCACTGTCGGTGAAGAAACTGGTTTGCTGTGCTGCCCGATTTTTATTATCTTCCTGCTTCCGGGCTGGTATGGCGTCTGGCTGTCAACGCGCTGCAAGGATCCTTATCGGAGACTGCTGGCTCTGGGCATCTCGATTCAGTATGTAATGCAGGTGCTTATTAATTTCGCGGTTGTGCTTTCCCTGGCTCCCAATAAAGGCTTGCCTTTGCCCTTCTGCTCCTTTGGCGGCAGCTCTATCTGCATGACTTTAGCTTCCTTTGGTCTGTTAATGAATGTTGCCTATACCTACAGGAATTATGAAGCAGACAGCGGCAGCACCGCGAAGAACACGAATGTGGTGTGCCATGCTCATACTATCTCGTCCTCAATGGTACCCTATCCTTCTAAATCTTCAGAGGTTTCCACCTCGCCAATATCTAGCTCTGAATGGAGGCAGGCGATCTGCGCTGATTCGGTAGAGCAAAAACGCAAGCTTCCCGAGCCGCGGGTTAAAGATGGCTGGGACAGTAAGGTTATCAGTCTCTCAGAGCAGCTACGCCAGCGCAGGGAACGCGCTAAAACAATTAGGGAAAATGCCAATGCCATTTAGTTAAGGATTCGTGGCATTGGGTCT
>JAFSXO010000071.1 GCA_017444045.1 bacterium
ATGTTCAAGCACGTAACCGGTTCCGCGCAAGGCACATCTGAGCAAAGCGAAGCAGTGCCTTGCGCGGAAGCTGGTGAAGCGCGAATACGTTCGCGAAACACTAACTGAATGAAATTGCACGAATTCTTAAATTATTGGCTTTGATAAGGTGAAAATAATGATACAGTACCCAGATAACGCCAGCCTCAGCGAGCTTCAGAGATACGTCAAAGAAAAATGCCGCGAACGCGGCTTCGACAAAGCCGAGGATTTGGAAACATATCTGCTGTTCAGCGAAGAGATAGGCGAGCTGGCCAAAGCCATACGCCGCTTCAGAGGGCTGTTCAAGGAAGACGGCCGCACAGAAGCCCAAGTCCAGGCTCAAGCTCAGATAGCCGAAGAGATGGCCGATGTGCTGAGCTACCTGCTTGAGCTGGCCAACCGCTTCGGCGTCGATTTAGACGGAGCATTCCGCAGCAAGGAAGCGATCAACGACAGGCGCCATTGGAGCTAAAGATAGCGGCAGCTACCAAAGGCTCAGCGCGCCGCCAGCGCAGCTATGGCTTTTCGTTTAACGGCAGCTTTGACTCCTCGGGGCGCCGATAATGGCTGTCGTGCACCAGGCCGCTGTGACATTCCAGACAGTTTACAGCCGCAGCCTCCCCATCATCACCCGCATTGGCGGGCAGCTCTGCTCCTTCGGGACGCGGCATTCCGCGCTTCTTCAGCTCCGCCCCCATTACCCCGTAATTAAGGCTGGCATCAATCTCGCCGTGGCAGCGATAGCAGTTGTCCACAACGATGCTCAGCGTTTCCGGCTTGGCCTTGGGCACAAATGTCTCCAGCTCCCCCGCAGCCTGCAGCTGCCGCTGTCTGCTGACATTATTAATGCCCGCCTGAGCCTTGTAAGCATAAGCCTTAGCCGCGCTTTGGTGTGGCACATGGCAGTCGTCGCAGGTGGCCTCCCCAGCATGGCCCGACACCTTCAGGGAATGCACATAGGGCTTCATAATATGGCAGGCACCGCATTCCTCGGTTCCGTCTATAGCCGCCACATTCAGGCTGAAGCGCACCCACAGGCCAAATACAACAGCCGTCAGCAAAATAGCGGCCACCGTAAGCTGAAGCCAGCGCGGCAGCAGACCGCTTTTGTTTTCCGCCGGAGCATCAGCGAAAGCTACGGCGGAGACGTCAGCGAGAGCATCGGCTGGGGTATCTGCGGAAACATCGGCAGATATTTTAGCAGGAGCTTCTTCCGGTACCTCTGCGGTAGCGTCAGTCTGCGGGCCTTCATTCAGCATATACTCGGCAGCCTTCCTCAGCTAACGCTCTCACAGAGCGAATTCCTTATGCAGGGACGCGGCCGCCAGCTGCATCTGCGCCTCCTGAACCACACAGGATATAGTAATGTGCGAATCGGTCGCGTAAAGCAGGCGCACAGACTCTCTGGCCAGGGCCTCGCAGATGCGGCGCATAACCCCCGGCACGCCGCGCATATTGTGCCCCACTATGGAGACTTTGGCGCAGTTCTGGCACACCGTAAAGCCATACCCCAGCTCGCGCAGATACTCGCGCACCTGCACCATATCGCTCTGGCTGATCAGGAAATACAGGTGGCTGTCGACAATATCGATCATGTCCAAGGAAACCAAATGCCTGGCCATAGATTCCAGCACATTCATGCGCGCCTGCTGATAATCCGTGGCCCAAGCCAAATCTACGTTGATAGCGCAGCGGCCGGGCACGGTAACGATACCGGTTGCTACCTGCCCTCTCCCGGCCACGCGATCGGTCAAGGGCACGGCGTCTTCACTTGTTTCTGTAGCCAGCTTCGCGGCCTCTGCCTCGCCAAGGACTGACAGCTGCGCCTGCGGCATCTCGGTATCAGCGTCATCGGCTACGAGCAGGGTACCGGGATTGTCGGAGAAGGTTGAGCGAACCACAACAGCTATTCCATAGGCTTTGGCCATAACGGCAGCCCGGGGATGCAAGATGCGCGCCCCCTCGCGGGCCATCTCGCCTACCTCCATGTAGGTGAGTCGATCCAGCACTCTGGCCTCGCCCACACAGCGCGGATCGGCGGTCATAATGCCGTCGACATCGCTATAAATCTCCACCTTTTCCGCCTGCAGCGCAACACCAAGGGCCACTGCAGTAGTGTCGGAGCCCCCCCGTCCCAGAGTTGTTAAATTGCGCTGCGGAGAAAGCCCCTGAAAGCCGGCGACAACCGGCACCCTGCCGGACTCTAAAGCCGCGCGCAGCCTGCTGGGATCTATAGCCTTAATCTGGGCCTCGGTATGGCATTCATCGGTGAAGATTCCCGCCTGCTCGCCGCTAAAGGCCTGGGCCTCGATGCCCAGAGTACGCAGATAATGGCTCAGCACTACAGAAGATATAATTTCACCGCAGCCCATGAGCATATCGCGCTCCTGGGGATCGCTGCTCTTGGCATAGGGAGCGATAAGCGATAGGAGTGAATCGGTTGCGTAAGGCGCCGGATAGCGCCCCATAGCCGAAACTACCACCACAGGGCAGAAGCCTTCATCCTGCGCCAGGCGCACCTTCGCCGCCAGCCGTGACCATCCCAGCTCGCTGGCGACGGAGGTTCCCCCAAATTTCTGCACGATAATCCTCATTGTAGAAGCGCCTTTCCCAAAATTCCCGCCTTAGCCCCCTGCTCGGCGCTGCGCCGAAAAGCAGACCTATCAGAGCAGATGCATGTCCACCAGCTTCTCGGCGATCTGCACCGCGTTAGAGGCCGCGCCCTTGCGCAGGTTATCCCCCACTACCCACATAGAGATGCCATTCTCGCAGCTCAGATCCCGGCGGATGCGCCCCACCAGCACCAGATCCTGATGCTCCGCCTGTAGCGGTGTGGGATACACGCCGCTGGCCGGATCGTCCAGAACCTTAATGCCCGCCGCCTGACTAAGCTCCAAGCGCACCTGTTCAGGACTCGCAGGCAGCTCCGTCTGAAGCTGAACCGCCTCGCTGTGCGCATAGAACACCGGTACCCGCACACATGTAGCCATAACCGGCATACTGGGACATCCCAAAATCTTATGGGTTTCATCGATCATCTTGCGCTCTTCGCCGCTGAAGCCCTCGGCATCAAAGCTGGCTATATGCGGAAAAAGATTGAACGCGATCTGATGTGGATACGCCTTAGGCTCAGGTATCGCTTCGCCGGCGGCCCAGGCCTGAACCTGAGCTTTAAGCTCAGCAATCGCCTCCTTGCCCGTGCCCGATACCGACTGATAGGTGGCCACCGACACGCGCTTCAGCCCCCAGCGACGCAGTACAGGAGCCAAGGCGACCACCATCTGAATAGTAGAGCAGTTGGGGTTGGCGATGATGCCGTGATGGCCGCGCAGATGCTCCGGATTAACCTCAGGCACCACCAGGGGCACATCGGCATGCATGCGATATGTCGAAGAATTATCGATAACAACGGCTCCGGCCCGCCGCGCTGCTGGTACATAATCAGCCGAGGCGATCTCTCCCCCAGCGAAAAGCGCTATATCTACGCCAGCGAAATCATAAGCTACTATATCTAAGACCTCGATGGGCTGCCCGCGAAATACCACCGTGCTGCCCGCAGAACGCGCCGTTGCCAAGGCCACTACTCTGCCTACCGACAGACGGCTCTCTTCCAGCACCCGCAGCATCGTGCTGCCAACAGCACCGGTCACTCCAACAACAGCTACTACCAATTCCTTCATAAACACCTCGCTGACGCTAAGCTGCCGATATTAAATGTTATTCCAATGCCATTTAGTTAAGGGTTCGCGGCATTGGTTATGCTCATTCATGCACGTTAGCGCAGCGTTGTACGTTTGCGTACAGGTTAGCGCACGACATGCGTTAAAGCTCGATTTCCCCAACAGCTTTGGCCACCCCCTCTGTCGCTAGCGCGACTTCTCCCCCTGCCATCCTTTAGGGGGAGCTATAATGGTGATCTATTGGCCATTGCTTAACTAAACGACATTGAATATTATTCAATAATATTTTCCAGGCCGTTGACCACGCCTTTTACCGAGCGCACCCGCTCAATGGCAAATACTACACCAGGCATAAAGCAGGCTCGTCCCGTGGTATTGTGGATAATATGGAAGGTCTCCTCCGTACCGCCAAATACGACCTCCTGTTGGGCCACTACACCGGGCATGCGCACCGAATGAATGCGCACACCGCCCATGTTGCCCCCGCGGGCACCCTTGAGGTTTTCCTCTCCCAGCGAACAGGAGCGGAAACCGGTATTAGCGCGGGCCCGGTTCATCAGCTCAGCCGTCCTCCGCGCCGTCCCTGAAGGAGCGTCTAGCTTGCGCTCGTGGTGGCGCTCAATTATCTCCGCCCAGCGGAAATAACGGGATGCCTCGGCGGCAAAGCGCATCATAAGCACCGCTCCCAGGGCAAAATTAGGGGCGTAAAGCAGCGAATAGCCTTTTTCGTTGGCCAGCGCGTTAATCTCATCTTCGTCAGCGCGAGGCACATTGGTAGTTCCTACAATACAGGCGACATTGTGAGCAAAAGCCTCAAGCACCGTGGCTTTGACGTTGCTTCCAGTCGAGACCTCGACCAGCACTCCCCCCTGAGCCGCTTCCATGGCCTCGGCCATGTCAACCGTCACCAGCACGCCGCAAGGCTCCCCGAGAACCAGCTCGCCAATATCCTCTCCCAAATGGCGGGCATGCCCCAAGGCCGCAACCAGACGCATATCGGCGCGCGCCAAAACCGTGCGCACTATTTCGCGCCCCATTTTGCCAGTAGCACCGGAAACTACCACTCGAATCTCATCGAGACTATCCATTTTTAACCCTCACTACAATGCAGTTTAGTTTATTCTATACTGTTTAATTCAGAATGCTAACCTGGGCATACAGCCCCATCTAATTCCCGCAAAGGCCCTACCGCCGCTAGGGTAAAGCGCTCCGGAGCGAGCAGCTCCTGAGCCAAAGCCACGACATCGGCGCAGGTTACGCTGTCGATGCGCTCATTAAATTCGGCTTCATCGATGTAGCGGCCGTGGTAGCATTCGGTCTTAGCCATACGCATCATCCGCGCCGCCGTTGATTCTAAGCCAAGAGCCAGATTGCCCTTAATATATTCGCGTGAGCGTTCCAGCTCGGCCTGAGCGATTCCGTTCTGGCACAGATCATCGACGACCTGACGGCTCAGCTGCACGACCTGCTCGGCTTTATCGGGCGAAGTGCCGGCATATATGCCAAAGCTGCCGCAGTCGCGATAGCTGTTCAGGAAGGTGCCCACCGCATAAGCCAGCCCGCGCTTTTCGCGAATCTCCTGGAACAGCCGGCAGGACATAGAGCCGCCCAAAACGCTGTCAAGCACCAGCATAGCGTAACGGCGCGGATCGTCAGCGGACAGGGAGGTGACTCCCAGGCAGAGATTTACCTGCTCATCGTCTCTATACCGCAGCACCTTAGCGGAATGCGCCTGGGGCAGACCGCCAGCCAGCAAATCCGGGGCTTTCTTCGCCCGAGGCAGCTCCCAGGATGCTACGCGGGCCACCAAATCCTCGTGCTTTACCGCGCCCGCTACGGCGACCACCAAACGCTCAGAGGTATACAGCTCGCGCTGATAGCGCAGAAAATCAGAGCGCCCCATAGAGCTAATAGCGTCTCGGTTTCCCAATATCGGCAGGCCCAGCGGATGCTCGCCCCACATAGTACGGTGAAATAGCTCGAAGGCTACATCCTCGGGACTGTCCTCGTACATGCTGATTTCTTCCAGGACAACCCCTTTTTCGCGTTCCAGCTCAGCCTCGTCAAACACGGAATGCAGGAACATATCGCTGAGCACGTCCCAGGCCAGCCCAAAATGCCTTTCCACGGCGCGCACATAGAAGCAGGTGTGCTCCTTTTCGGTATACGCGTTTGTCTGCGCGCCAACGCCATCCATAGCCTGGGCAATTTCGGCCGCCGAACGGCGCGCGGTACCCTTAAAAAGCATATGCTCCATAAAATGAGAAAGGCCGGCCTGTCCAGCCCCTTCATAACGGGAGCCAGTTTTTACCCAAAGCCCCAAGGAGCAGGAGCTAAAGCCCGGCACAGGTTCGGACAGAACTACCGTTCCATTGTCCAGCACCGTTTTTTGCACCATAGCCTACCAACCTACAAAGCCTGCAGAACAGCGCCGCCGCTGGCAAAACAGCCAAAGCATACCGAGAAATCTTATACAGACCAGCACTATTCTAGAATCTAAAACTTAATAGAATTCTCTTCGACTCAACAATCCCCTTTATTGGTAAAGGCTGCGCGCTGGTCGTCGGCCCTCTTGAGCAGATCGCAGGCATGGCGCCGCGAGGAATCTGTGCACTCTCCCGAGAGCATCCTGGCCAGCTCGTCCACTCGCTCCCCGCCCTCCAGGCATTGGCCCACTGTAGAAGTGCGCCCGTCCTGCACGCGCTTATGCAAATGGTACTGCCGCTCGCCCGCGGCAGCCAGCACAGCTAAGTGCGTAACGCAGATCACCTGCGCCCGGCTGGCCAGCTCCATGAGGCTGCGGGCAACATCCTGTCCGGCCAAGCCACCCAAGCCGGCATCGATCTCGTCGTAGACCACGGTGCGCACCTTGTTAAAACGGGAAAAAATCACAGTTAAAGCCAGCATCACCCGCGACATCTCTCCCCCTGAGGCCACCTTGGCCAGGGGCTTAAATGCCTCTCCCGGGTTGGCGGCGAACAGAAACTCCACCTTGTCTTCCCCATCGCTGGCCGGCTCCACCAGCTGTTGGCAATCAACCTTAAACCGGCTGTTGCCCAAACCTACAGCCGCCAGCTCGTTTTCCACCAGTGCCGACATTTTTAGCGCGGTAACCCGACGCTGATCGCTGATGGCCAGAGCCAGCTCATGCATTTCCTCGATCAGCTGGCGCTCCTCGCGCTCCAGCGCTTCTCCCTGCTCGGCGCAGTTTTGCAGGGCTTCCACCTTTGACTGCGTCTCCGCGCGATAGCGCAGCACATCCTCCAGCGTGGGGCCATATTTGCGCTGCAATTTGCGCAGTGCTTCATGGCGCTCCTGCAAGGCATCCAATTCTGCTGGGTCGCCGGCGATACCCTCACCGTACGCCTGCAGCTCGCGGGCGCTTTCTCGCACAGTTATTTCAGCCTCGCGCAGCTGATCCAGCAGGCCAGCCAAACGCTTGTCTTTAGCGGCCAAATTCTCCAAGACGCCAAGCGCTTCTCCCAGAAGATCAGACGCGCCGCGCTCGGCATACAGGCAGTCCAGAGCCCTGGCGCAGCCCTGCGCCAGTTCCTCGGCAGCGGCCAGCACCTTGATACGCTCGGACAGCTCTTCATCTTCGCCGATCTTGGGCGCTGTACCATCGATCTCCTCAATCTCGTGAAGCGCCCAGTCGATTTCGCGCAGGCGCAGGCGCTCGCCGTTATTGATATCGGCCAGCTCGCGCACCACCTGGCTGTGGCGGCGATAGAGCACGCCATAGCGCTCCACGCGCGCTTCATGCTCCGAACCTGCCAAATGATCTACCATGCCCAAATGCACGGCGGGGCGCATTAAAGCGTACTGCTGATGCTGCCCGTGAAAATCGACCAGCAGCATGCCCAGCTCGCGCAGATTGCTAAGAGCTACCAAACGCCCGTTTAGGCGGCTGACCGTACGGCCAGAGCTGCGAATTTCCCGCGTAAGCACCAAATCGCCGTCGGCTATATCGGAAAAGCCCCAGTCCGACAGCAGCTTATAGACATTGGCGCCAACATCGACAAAACGGGCGCTGACCACTCCGGCATCGGCCCCAGTGCGCAGAGGCTTGTCGCGCAGATTTCCGCCCAGCAGGTAATTGAGGGCTTCCACTACCAAGGATTTTCCCGCGCCCGTCTCGCCCGTAAGCACATTCAGACCGTCAATAAAGCTAAACGAGGCCTCGGCGACGATGGCAAAATTTGATATTTCCAGTTCTGCTAGCATGGGAAAAGCATTTTCGCACCCGTCCTTCACGTCCTGCCCATAAATGCTTAAGGTGCATCAGCAAGAATGTGGGCATCTGCTGACAGCTTCAAGCGCGTAACCAGTTCTGCGCAAGCCGCAACTGAGAGCAGAGAAGCAATGTCAGCGCAGAAGCTGGTGTAGCGCAAATACGACAGCAGATACCCAAATCAATAACACTGACCTCTTGACGATATTAGCTTAAGAAGTAAAATCTTTAGCGATATAAACTTAATAATTCATCATTCTCACTCGGAGGCACCACAACGTGGCCAAGTCCCTAATAATTGCAGAGAAACCCAGCGTTGCCAAAGATATTGCCAAGGTCCTGGGCAGCTTTACCGATCATAGTGACTATATGGAAAGCGACAGATATGTAATATCCTGGGCATTAGGACACCTGGTCGAATTTGTAGCCCCTGAAGAAATCGATGCCAAATATAAAGCCTGGAAATTAGAGGATCTGCCCATCCTGCCCAAGATATTCCAGTTCCGGGCCAAGGACAAATGCAAATCGCGCATCAGCGTAATCAGCAAGCTGCTCAAGCGCAAGGATGTAGAATTCATTATAAACGCCTGCGATGCCGGGCGCGAAGGAGAGCTGATTTTCCGCGAGCTGCTGGATTTCTGCAAATGCCGCAAGCCCACGCAGCGCCTGTGGCTGCAGTCGATGACCCCCGACGCCATCAGAGAAGCCTTTACCGCTCTGCGCCCCGGAGAAGACTATAACAACCTCGGCGACGCCGCCAAATGCCGCTCTGAAGCGGACTGGCTAATCGGCATTAACGCCACCAGAGCGCTTACCAAGCGCCTGCGAACCCGCAGCGAAAAGGTATCTTGGTCTGCCGGGCGCGTGCAGACGCCTACGCTGGCCATGCTTGCCGAGCGCGAGCTGGCTATCCTATCATTCCGGCCCACCCCGTTTTGGAGACTTAAGGCCACCTTCAAAGCCCCATACGGCTCTGCCCAGGCCCACGAATACGAAGGCACCTGGTACGATCCGAGCTTTAAGGAGAGCGAGGACAGCCCGCGCAAAAAGGACTGGATTGTCACCGAAGAGCATCTCCAGGCCATTATGAACGCTGTGCGCGGCCAAATCGGCCATGCCAGCGAAACGCGCAAGAACCGCCAGGAATCGGCGCCGGCGCTGTTCGATCTTACCACTCTTCAGCGCGAAGCCAACAAGCGCTTCGGCATGTCAGCCCAGTCAACGCTAGCTGTCGCTCAGCGTCTGTACGAGAGCCACAAGCTGATTACTTATCCGCGCACGGCCTCCAAGTGTCTGCCCTCGGATTACCGCACCCCTGTAAACGAGGTTCTTAGTATTATTTCAGGATACGCCGGGCTGGAAGCCAACGGACGCCTTGACTATCCCGCCTATGCCGAGTGCTCCAGGTATCTTCTAAAGAATGGTCTGAAAAACGCCTCCCGCATATTTGACGATTCCAAAATAACCGACCACTTCGCCATTATTCCCACCAAAACCAAGGCTACCGGCAAGCTCAGAGAAGACGAGGCCAAAATTTACGATTTAATCGTGCGCCGTTTCCTGGCGGCCTTCTATCCGCCCGCCAAATGGATCGACATCGAGCGCGACACCGTAGTAAACGGACATCATTTCCGCTCCGCGGGCAAAGCTCTGTCGGTGCCAGGCTGGCGCGCAGTGTACGGACGCAG
>JAFSXO010000072.1 GCA_017444045.1 bacterium
CTGCGGCTCAGGATGCTGTGCTGGCTGTACGCCGAGAAGGCGTATAGAGCGAGCTTTGGAATCTCGCTGTATAAAGCCTTTATCCTCAAGCGCTTTTAGGTGGCGCAGTATCCCTTGTGGAGATTTTATACCGCATAAGCTGCCGATGTCGCGAACTGACGGAGAATAGCCGGTCTGTTCTATATAATCTCGGATACAGTCGAGAATCAGCTGCTGCCGTTCTGTTATGATGCGAGTCATAAGCTATTCTCCTTGTGGTTAGTGTCTTTTGCTGATGCTTTGCTAGCGCGTTCGCGCTGCTTCAGCTTTTACCCCCGTACTGTTCTGCTGCGCTTAGAGCTGCCTGGCGTGGAGCTGTTGCGCGCAAAATAGGATCCGGAGTTACTCTCTAGCTAATTGCTGGCTTATAAATATTGCCAGCATTGCTGAGTGTCTTTATTTTAGTGAACGGATGTTCTCTTGTCAAGAGGGCGGTGTCGTTTTCGGAGGGGGATATTACAGTTTTAGCACGAACGCGCTTTCTGTGTGCAACAATAGTATTGATATAAGCTCTTTTACCCCTCTTTTTCAGCAGTATTTCGGATTTAAGCGCGACTGCCCTGACTGTGTGGTGCTCATGCGCTGCGGGGACTTTTATGAAGCCTATGGCGACGACGCCGAAGTCTTTGCCCGCGACGCGGAGCTTGCTTTAACAAGCAAGGAAGCTGGCTGCGGTCAGCGCGTGGCTATGGCCGGTGTCCCTTATCACGCCGTTGACATATATCTGCGCGCTCTTATCTCCAAAGGGCACCGTGTGGCCATAGCTGAACAGATGGAACTGCCCAGCGCCAGCAAGGGTTTGGTGCGCCGCGAGATCACCCGTATTGTCACGAAGGGCACTGTTATGGATCCGCAGCTGCTCGACGAAAAATCTGGCAATTATTTGGCCTGTCTGTCGGCGGGCGGAGGCCAGCTGGGCCTGGCTGTGGCCGACATATCCACAGGTCAGTTTCTGGCCACTTCATTTGCCGCTTCGGAAGAAAGGCTTGCTGAAGAGCTGGCGCGCTTTCAGCCGGCCGAGATAGTTCTTGCCGGCAGTGTTAGTAAGGATGTAAAGCTAATGTCGGCGGTAAACGCGGAATGCAGTGCGCCTGTGGCTTTTCCCGTAGCTCTTAGCCAGGCTGAGGCTGAGCGCCTGATTATGAAGGAATACAGTTTGGGCAGTCTGGCGGGGCTGGGACTTCAGGAAGCCGCGCAGGCTACCATAGCGGCAGCCTCGCTGCTGGAGTATCTGCGCACTGCCGCCAGGCAGTACGATGCTAAGCTGGCCAAGCCGCGCTCGTTTCATACCGGCGATTACATGATCCTCGATTCCGCCACCAGGCGCAATTTAGAGCTAACAGAAACCATGGCGGCCCACGATCGTCGGCACAGCCTGCTGGGTGCGATAGACAGAACTAACACGGCTATGGGAGCCCGCTTGCTGCGCGAGTGGATGCTTAGGCCTCTGATTAATAAGAGCGATATAGAGGAACGCCATAACGTATGCGCGGCCTTGCTGGATAATGGTGAAGCCTGCGGCAGCCTGCGCGCGGCTTTGAAAAGGGTGCTGGATATAGAGCGGCTGGTCGGCCGGGTCGTATACGGCAATGCCAACGCCCGCGATCTGCTGGCCTTGGCGCAGTCCCTGCATTTTATGCCCGAGGTGGGCGCTATAGTGGCCGAATTTGCTCCGGTTCGCGATCTTAAGCGCATCAGCGCTGAGCTGGATCCGCATAAGGAGCTGTGCGATCTGCTGGAAAGCGCCATAGCTTCTGACGCTCCTTTGGTGCTGCGCGAGGGCGGGCTGATTAAGGATGGCTATAACGCAGAACTGGACGAGCTGCGCAGTCTGCGCCGCGATGGCAAAAGCTGGCTGGCGTCTTTAGAGGAGCGCGAGCGGCAGGCCACGGGCATACGCAATCTTAAAGTTGGCTATACATCTGTTTTTGGCTACTATATTGAGATCTCGAAGGCCAATATCTCCATGGCGCCCCAGCACTATGTGCGCAAGCAGACGCTGGCGAACAGCGAGCGCTATATTATTCCCGAGCTGAAGGAATACGAAGCTAAAATTCTCGGCGCTGAGGAGCAGATACGCAAAATTGAGTATGAGCTGTTTTTAGAGGTGCGCTCTAAGGTGGCAGCTTATGCCGACAGCCTGCGCAGCCTAGCCCATGCTGTCGCGGAATTGGACGTCTTTTCCTCGTTTGCTGAGACAGCTCTGCAGCTGGGGTGGGTGCGTTCCGAATTGGTCGACGAAAGCATCATCGATGTAAAGGATTCCCGCCATACTGTAGTTGAAGAAGCCTGTAAGGGTGAGTTTGTGCCCAATGACTGCCGGCTTGACGCGGATAAATATGTCATTATTCTGACCGGGCCTAATATGAGCGGAAAGTCTACCTGGCTGCGGCAGATCGCTCAGCTGGTTATTCTCTGTCAAATGGGCTCCTATGTTCCCGCCAGCTCAGCCCGTCTGGGCGTGGTGGACCGCGTATTTACTAGGGTTGGGGCTTCCGACGATCTGCATTTAGGGCAGTCGACCTTTATGGTGGAGATGAGCGAAACCGCCAATATCGTCAATAGCGCTACCTGCCGCTCTCTGGTCATTTTGGATGAGATCGGCCGGGGAACCAGCACCTTTGACGGTTTGGCTATAGCTCAGTCCGTAGCGGAATATTTGCACAATGAAATACGCTGCTTAACGCTGTTCGCTACCCATTTCCATGAGCTGACGCGCTTGGAGCGCCATTTGAAGGGTTGCCGAAACTGTCGGGTCTCCGTCCGCGATCTGCCGGATGAGGTGGTGTTCCTGCACAAAATAGTTCCGGGCGGCGCAGACCGCAGCTACGGCATTTATGTGGCGCGCTTGGCTGGTATGCCGAGCGCTGTACTGGAGAGGGCTGAGGCGCTGCTGCGCCGTTTAGAAAGCAGCAGCAAGCGTCGTCAGGAGCGGGAGCTGCAGGAACAGAATTCAGTTGTTCAGGAACAGCTTTTCTGAAGCCGTTTTAAGCTTGAGCGACACAGATACAGTCTTAAGCCCTGACTTATTGACATCGCGGTTATCGCGGGCAAAAGAAAACGGGCTTAAGCTAATCGCTTAAGCCCGCATACGATAAGCCAGTTCAGCTTTCTAGGCGGCTAATTGCGCCGTCTGCCCAGCAGGCGCAGGATCTCTATGTACACCCATATTATGGTTACCATCAGCGAATAAGCGCAGTACCATTCCATGAGCTTTGGCGCGTTGGAATCGACGCCGATTTTGATGTTGTCGAAATCTATGGCCAGGTTGAAGGCTGCAATTCCGCAGATAACTATATTGGTGATTATAGCGATTGGCCCGACGTGCAAAGCCGTTATGTAGAGGCCGAACAGCCTAGTTATTAGCATAAAAAGATAGTAGAGCGCTATGCCCATGGTGGCGCCGTATATCACCGATCTGAAGGTGTTGTTCACCTTTATGATGCCAAAGCGGTAGGCCGCGAGCATGGCGAATACTACCGCCATGGTGCAGAATATAGCTTCGCCGACTACTCCGTCGTAGGTCTCGCTGGCGTAACTGGATATTTCCCCGAGGATAAGCCCTTCGGCTCCGCAGTATAGTGACGACAGCCAGGGAGCATGCTGTGGCTTGAAGTAGATCATTATAGCCAGGATTAAGGTGATGGGAATTAAAGCTAAGGTCAGACCGATCGGCATCGTTATATTGTAGCTAATCAGGCTGGCGGCTATGACAATCGCCAGCAAAAATGCCGCTTTGTTGATCGTGCCGCTGAGCGTCATATGCCTAGCGTGGTCGGGTATGGTTTCGTCGGTTATAAACTCGAATCTATTGAAGGTTTCTTCGTTTAGGACAGGGCTAGACATGGTCGGCAACCTCCGCTGTGTCGTTTGTCTTGGCCGTATATTGGCTGTTGTATTTTAGCTGTTTATAAAGCGCTGTGTATTAGCACCGATATGTTATTGCGTATCGTGTACAAAGGTAAATCTTCTACTGTCTAGAAATATTCTCCTTGCATTTTCAAGCAATATAGCTTTTAGTTAGCGATCGGCTAACCTAAAAGACAAAGCCCCAAAAGGAGAAAGCTGTGAGCAAAAAGTCTCTTCGCAATGTAGGAAAGGAACGCCGCAATAAGGTTACCGAGGCCGAAAAGAGCTTGGAGAAGATGCGTTTCTATTGGATTTTTAATGTGGTGTGGCTGGCGTTTGGAGCGTTTCTTATAGCGGTAGGTTTAAATTCTTCCGATGCTCAGGTAGCAACTGCGGCGGCAGTTAAGGTGGGGGGCTTTATAATCATTTTGGCTATCGGTATGGCCATATATGGGGCGAAGCGGCAGTATTCGCTCAGCAAACAGGTTGCCGCGATAAAGAAAAAGGCAGATAAGCACAATACGGATAAAGCTAAGGCGGAAAAGGCTGAAAAATAATCAGTTCCGTTAGCTTAGCTTCAGGCTAAATTATTGGCGTTTGATTTTTAATAATAATTCCGCCTGATAGCCGTCGGGCATAAAGCGGCTTAGATAAGCGTAAAACTGCGTGTTGTGTGGCTTAACCAGGAGATGGGTTAGCTCATGAAGCAGCACATAGCGCAGGCACATCTCGGGATATTTGGCCAGATCGATATTCAGCCAGATGCGTCTGAGTGTAGTGTTGCACGTTCCCCAGCGGGTGCGCATGAAGCGCAGCCGATATTCCTTTGCCTGTACTCCTGCTGTTTTTTGGCAGGGGATCCAGAGCCTGTCTACTGCCTGCCTCATCTCGTATGTGTACATATCCTTAATCAGCGCTTCGCGTTCCTTAAACTCTGACAGGCGCGGCGAGGCGATGATAACCTGTCCCTGCGCAAGCTTCGCGCAGCGGCGCAGGCTGTTGTTCATGAAGCGTATGGGAACCTGTTCGCCCCATACGGGTATCGTCTCGCCGTTTTGGAAGAGACGCTGAGGCTGGGCCGCCCGCTTCGCCACCCCCTGGCGCAGCCAGGCTAAATGGGAGCGGATCATTTGCGCAATCCTGTCGGTGCCGGTGTTTAGCGGCACGGTTATAGTCACCATGCTGCTGGGCAGGATGCGCAGCGTAAGCCGTTTGACTTTCTTGCGGATTACAGTGACTGTTATGTCTTCTACAGTGATCTGATCCATGGTAGTTTTTTCTATAATCTTAGCCTATGCTTCCTGCCTATGGTTTAATTGGCCTGTGAAGGTATTAGGATCTTCATGCTGAATTTTTACGGTTTGAGAGGACTGTAAAATTGCCTGATTTGCTTAATCAAGATGACCATGAACTGCAGAATTACCGCCTTAAAATAGATGAGCTTAATGACAGGCTGCTGCAGCTGCTTAATGAGCGCGCACAGGTAGCCATGCAGATAGCCAGGCGCAAAGCTGTCCTGGGGCTGCCGACATTTGATCCGGTGCGCGAGTCCTGTATGCTCGATAGTCTGGCCGGAAAAAACCAAGGGCCCTTCCCTGACGAGACGATAAAGGGGCTGTTCAAAGAGCTTTTTGGGGCAACGCGCAATCTTATGAATGTCGATCGGCGCCGTAAAATGCTGTTCTCCCGCCGCCATCACCAGAGCAATACGGTGATCGAGGTCAATGGGGTGCGCTTTGGCACCGACAGTATGGTGCTTATAGCGGGGCCATGTTCGGTCGAGAGTGAAGAGCAGCTAGACGCGGTAGTGTCGCACCTGGCAAAATGCGGCATCAAAATAGTGCGCGGAGGCTCTTTCAAGCCGCGCACCTCTCCATATAGCTTCCAGGGGCTTGAAATGGACGGAGTCAAAATGCTGCGCCGGGTGGCCGACCGCTATGGGGTGGCCATAATTACCGAGGTATTGGAGCCTGCTCTGGTCAGCGCCGTGGCCGAATATGCCGATATACTGCAGATTGGCTGCCGCAATATGTACAATTATCCGTTGCTGCGCGAGGTGGGGCGGTGCAGCCGTCCTGTTGTGCTGAAACGCAGCTTTGGGGCCACACTGGAAGAACTGCTGCTTTCCGCGGAGTACATTCTGTCTGAGGGCAATACCAACGTAATTCTGTGCGAGCGGGGCATTCGCACCTTTGAGCCGTGGACGCGCAATACCTTTGATATCTCGGCCATTCCGGTTCTGCAGCGGGAGACGCATCTGCCGATTATGGCCGATGTCTCCCATGCCGCAGGCCGCCGCGATATTATTTTGCCCCTGGCGCTTGCCGTAAAAGCTGTCGGGGCGCATGCGCTTATGATCGAGGTGCACCAGGATCCGGCTAACGCTCTTTCCGACAGCCAGCAGCAGTTGAATCTTTCGGAGTTTGATGAGCTGCTCGCTGCTTTGGGTAAGGATTTCATGAATAACGGCCCCGAAGCTGGGGCGGAATACGAGGCTGTCCAGTGATCGCGCCGGGTACGTATGTTGAGTATTTAAGAGACAAAAAGCTCGTCTCGGCAGTGTGCCTGCGCCAGGACAAGCCGGGACGCATATTTGTGCGGGCACAGAAGGGCAGGGAGGAAAAGCTTCAGGAGAGCAAGGCTCTTTTCCCTGTGGCGGGCTTTATCAAGCTGGATGCCCCTTATGACGAAATAGATCAGGCGCTGAACGAGGCGGGGCTTAAGCGGGAGCAGATGGCTGCCAGTCTCGATATTAAAGAGCTTTGGGAGCTTGTCTGCGATGAGCCGGCCGATAAGCAGTGGTCTTTAAGCGAGCTGAGTGATCTGTCGCTGGGCGACTGCACGCCTGTTGAGCTGTCCGCAGCCTATCGGGCCTTGGAGGGCGACCGTACTTATTTTACCCGCAAGGGAGACTGCTATCTGATCCGCTCTGCCGAGCAGGTTCAGGAAGCGCTGTACAGCCAGCAGAAAGAAGCGGAGTTTAAAGCCGAGCGCGAGGCCATAGTCAGATGGCTGGATAAGATATGGAAGCAGACGAATCCCTGTTCCGAGCTGTCGCTGCCCGAGGGCTATCAGGCGGCGGCGCAGAAGGCGCTGGCCAGCTTGGCCGACGTGGTTATGCTGGGGAACGAATCGCATCGCTGCCGAGATGTACAGAATTTGCTTACCGCTTTAGGTATCAACAAGCGCAACGCACCTTTTACGCTTTTAGTAAAATCCGGCTATTGGTCTGAGCATGAAAATGTTATGCTTCACCGTTTGGGGCTTTCCCAGGAGTTTACTCCCGAGGTTGAGGCAGAGGCATCTAGGCTGAGCCATGAAGTCGCGATAAAGGCCGACAGCGGCAGAGCTGATCTGCGCGGTCTGAACTGCGTAACAATTGACGATGCCTCTACCAACGATTTGGATGATGCTATCAGCTATGAGCTGCTTCCCAGCGGCAACTGCCGCGTGGGGGTACATATCGCCGATGTCTCAGCGTATATACCCGAAGATTCTCTGGTTGATCGCGAAGCCTTTGATCGCAGTACGTCCATATATCTGCCAGATTTGTGCATATCTATGGTGCCTTCTATTATGGCCCATGAGTGCTGCAGCTTAGTTGCCGGCGTAGACCGTTTGGCTTTCTCGTTTTTGGCCGAATTTTCGCCCGACGGAGAGCTGGTGTCTTCGCAGATAACTCCTTCGGTTATCAATGTCAGCGAGCGTCTGACCTATGAAGATGCCAACAGATACCTGGCAGAAAACCGCTGGCCGGGACTGGGCGAGCTGGTGGAC
>JAFSXO010000011.1 GCA_017444045.1 bacterium
GCAAGGCACCTCTGAGCGCAGCGAAGCAGTGCCGGCGCGGAAGCTAGTGTAGCGCAAGCCTACTAGCGAACAGCTGATACTATAGCATTACACCAAGCTTCTCAATGATCTGAGCGCAGCGAAGCAGTCCAGGGCTTATTTTTTGTTCATATTAAACGCATTCGGCAGCGTACAGGGCAAAATGGGCTTGGTCGCGTCCGGCCCGATATCGCTGCTCGGCAGGGCAAAAGCCTTGAGGCTGAACTGCAGATACACCTCTTTTTGCACGCTGCGGTAAGCGATGCTGGTTATCCAGTCGTGCCCCTCATAATTGAGCTGATAATCGTGATAGGTAAAGCGGTTGTTGATAAGGTCGTACACGCTCCAGTGCGAGACCGTAAAATTGTCGGCCAGCTGCAGCGTCAGATTAGAATCGAGCGAGCGCCACTGGGAATTGTTGGGATCGTAATTGGAGCCGATGATGCATTTCCAGCGCCGCGCCGGCTTGATCATCAGCCGGGGAGTTATATTCTGAAAGCGCTCGCTGCGCAGATTGTAGCCGCCTATAACCGCCAAATTGAACACATCATTATGGAAGAACTCCAGGCCGCCGGTTATGTTGGAATACCCGCTGTACAGATCGTGCTGCAGGGGAGTTTCTCCGCAGGGCTGCATCCAGTTGTAGTCAAGGCGCACGGTGCTGAAATTGCCCAGGTTCTGCATCCAGCCAGCCTGAGCGGCCAGCGCGTACATAGAATGCCCGGTGCCATAGAATATCTGGCGGACGCCAGCTCCGCCGGTGAGCTTGCCACTTCCGTAGTCGAAGACCTGATTGGGTACCTGTAAGGTCAGCTCGGTGCGCGTCGTATGCACATCGCTGGGATACTCTGCTACGTTGGCAAAGCTGGCGGTAGCCATCACGGGTATGCTGCCCAAGAATATGGGATGGCTGCGCAGCGAAAGCTCCGGATTGCGGTTGAGGTGGTACATCGACTTCCCGCTGGTGTTTTCCAGCATTAAATCGGTATCGAACAGCTCCCCGGTATGGCGCAGGCCGGCGGCATAGTGAAATTTGGTGCCCTCGCTGGCAGAAGTAACCGTATTGGACAGATCGGCATTGACCAGAGCGGCTAGATCTGGGGTAAGCTTCAGATTGTAGTAAAGGCGCAGATTGTGGTTGTAGGTATTCTTGGAATTGCTGCGATAGTTGTGCGCGATGTACAGAGTATCGCGCTCGCCGGTGTGCTTAAAGCTAAGGTTAGAGGTGATATTGCGATAGAGATCCTCATCGGCTATTTCGGCTCTGTTGGCCTTGAAATACCAGGCTAGGGTGTTCTCATCGTCAAAATTATAGTAGACATTATTGCTCAGCTCGTAGCGCTGGTTAGTGCTTTTGCCGCCCTGGCGGTAATAGTAAGCTACCCCCTGGCCCTTGTTGCTAAAGCGGTAGCAGTGCTCCAGGCCGACGCCAAAGCTGGTATTGGTATTGTATCCCAAAAGTACCGCGCCATAGTTGTCCTTATTGATGGTGTACGGCAGGGCGGTGCGGATATAAAAGCCGTCGACCGAGCTGTCGCCGATGCGCGGAATAAAGCTGCGCTCCAAACGCTTATCGGCATTGAGGTCCACGTTCAGCGAAGGCAAGGTAAGCGCATGCCATTTCCTGACGTAAATCTCAGCCATATCGGCAAAGACGCGGGCATCGGGATAAACGGTCATGTGCTCAGACTTGAGGGAAAAATGCAGCTCGTCGGTAGGCTTATCGCAGGTGGTAAAGACGATATTCCATAATTCGGTTTTTTCCTGGGTCCAGGACATAGTGTCGGCCCAAAACATCAGCCCCGAGGCCGTGGATCCCTGGCCTAAGCTGCGCGCGTGCCCGCTGGCGTTGTGCATTGTTATGGTGCGGGTCTGCGGATCGTAGGTCAGCCAGTCGGCAGCTACATAATCGCTGTCCCAATAGATTAGGCAGTCGCCTGTAGCTACAATGCCGCCGCTGACTCTGTCTAGTGTCAGGCTGTCGCACATCAGGCGCGCCTGCTCGATAACCACGGCAACATTGCCCTCGGCGATGAGGCGGTCTCCTTCGGCTATGACCTTATCGGCCGCTATATGGGAGGCCCGCTGGGTGGAGGAAGCATCCGCCTGCATAACCTGCGCGGCACCGCCAGCTGAGCCGCCGTCTGACTCGCTGATATCGGCCCAGGCTTTATCGCTGCCGCCTAAAACAACAGTGCCGGCAAGCAGCAGGAATCCTACAATTTTACTCCACGAATGCACAAGCTTAAACCTTCGCAAGCCTTACTGTATGTCCTGCGCACAGCGGCCGAAGCGGCCCAAACGCTCTGGGCTATAGCAGAGCGGCATTGTCGGAACCATCCGCATCCTGAGTCAAAGGTATCTCTTCGATCTCCGGATAAATGCGGCCCTGCTGCAGTATAAGGCCGCGCTCTATGGCCAGGCGCTTAATAGTCTCGGTATTCACCCCGGAGCAGACGAGAGGGCAGCCCAGCTCCTGGGACATCGCCTGAAGCAGGCGCAAGAGCGCTCCGTGCTTGTTGGCCGCATCGGTAAAGTTAGGGGAAAGCTTCAGATACTTTATCGGCAGCGACGCAAGGAAGCGAGGCGAGGTCTGGTTGAGGCCAAATTTGCTTATGCCCAGGCAGACTCCATGCTCCTGAAGCTTGCGCCCGATAAAGGAAAGCTGCTCAGCCCGCTGCAGCAGCGCCTCTTCGCTGACCTCAAGGCAGAGACGGTACAGATGCGGCCGATAGCGCTCCTGCATTTCCTTTTCAAAGAAATTGAAGATATGGCCCTCGGTAAGCTGCTGAATCTGCACCGGCAGGCATAAAAAGACATCGCGCAGACGGTCGGATCGGCACCAAAGCAGCGCCTCGCTAAGCGTAGCCTCCAGAGTCCAATCCTCGACGGAGCGGATCAGCTCCGAATTGCTCCACTGCTGGTAATCGCCGATCTTATAGGTTTTGCCCTCGCTGACTTCATTGAGAATAACCTGATAGGCATACACTGCATCGCTCTCGGCATTGACAATAGGACTGTAGGAAAGAGCTAGCTGATTCTGCTCAAAGGCCAGGCGCAGCTTGTCTTCCTTGCCGTGGCGCTGATTGGTCAGAGAAGCCAGCTCGGGATCGGCGATCACGATGCGGCCAGGCCCCTGAAGCTGTGCCTGCGATACCGAGCTGACCGCCGCATTCAGCATATCCTCAGAGCGCTCGTATTTAGTCGTGGAAAAGGCGATGCCCACGCTGATGCTTAAGCTATGCTCCTGCCCGGACAGCACTATAGGCGCTCCTATAGATTTCTGCAGGCGGCGGGCCACCTTAAGCACCGCGCTGACCCCGCGCGCCTGGGCCAGAAGTGCGCCAAAGCAGGCTATATCCAGGCGTGAGATAAGATCGGAGGCGCGCAGACTCAGGAATAGGCGCTTGGCTATAGTGGCAAGCATCTGATTCATATCGGACGTATCAAAAAAGCGGCGCAGCTCGCTAAAATTATCTACGGCAACGGCCAGCACGGCAAAGGGATTGTTCTTGGAGCGCTGCTGGGCAGCCGCCATATGCCTGAGCCATTCGCTGAAGGTGTGCACATTGGACAGCCCGGTAACGCTGTCGAAGGTAAGCGAATCGCTAACATCGGCAATGGTGCCGGCAATATGCATAGTCTGCTTATTGTCCGAGCTATAGGCCTTGCCCTTGAGCATAACCCAGCGCATAGTGTTTTCAGAGCTGACAATGCGGTGCTGGGAGATAAAGCTGTCATTTAGGCCGTTCAGATGCTGCTGCAGCTCTTCTGATACGCGCTGGCGGTCGTCGGGATGAATGCGGCCCAGCCATTCCTGGGGCGAGCTTTCGATGCGCATCGCACTGCCCGGCTCCAACAGCGCTGCAAAGCGGGGGGAATAGCGCATAGTCTGCGCCTGCAGATCCCAGTCCCAGACACCCTCCTCAGAGCCGAGCAGGGAATTCATCATGTATTCCAGGTTTCGCCTGCATTCAGTATAGCTCTGGTGCAGCTCCAAATGCACGCGCACGCGAGCCAGCAGCTTGCCCGCATCGATAGGCTTGTAAATAAAATCGCTGGCTCCGGCCTCAAAAGCCTCTGCCTCGATATCCTCCGATGATACAGAGGTTACCAGCATCAGAGGCAGC
>JAFSXO010000073.1 GCA_017444045.1 bacterium
GTATGAAGACAGCCATCCCGGGCTGAAGGTTCGCTGGCTGGACCTGCCCCAGGCGGCGATGCTGCCCAAGCTGATGGCGTCAATTGCTGGCGGCGTGCCTCCCGATGTGGTCAATTTAACCACGGGAACAGCGCTGACCTTGGCGCGCAGCGGGGCCTTAACAGATATAGGCTCATGCGTAACTGCAGAGCAGAGCGCGGTGTATTGGCCCAAGCTTTGGCAGGCGGCTTCGTATCGGCAGGGCATATACGCGGTGCCCTGGTATCTTTCTACGCGGGTGCTGATCTATAACCGCTCGCTCTTTAGGCAGGCGGGAATCGCCGATGCGGCTCCGCGTACCTGGGATGATGTGGCCTGGGCTGCGCGTATCGTGCGCCAGCGCACGCCGGCTTACGGCTATGAGCCGGTAATCCGTCTGATCGATGACTGGCGTATGGCGGGGGTGCGTATTTACGATCCCGCCAGCGGCCGGGCTGCGTTTAACACAGAACTGGCGCGCCGCCGTCTGGAATGGTATGCGAGTCTGAGGCGTGACGGTCTAATACCCGAGGATACTCTAATTGAAGGCTATCAGGGAGCGGTAGACCGCTATAAGCAGGGCACTCTGGCTATGCTGGAGGCCGGCCCGCAGCTGCTGCTCAGCATTGAGGCCGATGCCCCGCAGGTATACGCTCAGACCGACGTCGGTTATCTGCCTACGGGAGCCAGCGGGGAGCTTCCGGCGGCGCTGATGAATCTGGTAGTGCCCTGTTCCAGCCCTAGGCGTGCCGAAGCTTTGGAATTGGCCCTTTTTATAACTAGCAAGGACAAGCAGCTGGAGCTGGTGCGGGAAGTGCCGCTACTGCCGTCTGCTATAGTGTCCGAACGGGAGCTGTTTGGCGGACGCCAGCTGCCGGGCTTGCAGAATAAGGCGCTGCGCTGTTCCTTTGCCCAGCTGCCTAAAGCTAACGACTTCTCGTTGGGTCTGCCTGACGCTCCTCAGCTGGAGAAGGCGCTTAAGGAGGCCGTGGAAATGACCTTTTATGGGCAGGGAAGCGCTGAAGAGGCTTTGAAAATGGCTGAAGGATACTGGAATTCAATTATCGAGGCGAGATAAAGTGACAGGCAACGGTACAGACGCGGGAGACGCTGTAACTACAGTGCAGGAGCTGAAGGACAGAGTTCGCGCATTTCGCGATGAGCGCGACTGGGAGCAGTTCCATAACCCTAAGGATTTATGCATCGCTTTGGCAATAGAGGCGGCTGAGCTGCTGGAGCTGTGCCGTTTCAAGGATACCGAGGAGCTTGAAGCGCAGATTAAAAACGGCGAACTGCCTGAGTTTGAGCATGAAATGTCCGACGTTTTGTCTTATCTGCTTTCCTTAGCGGTGCGCCTGGATATAGATGTTACCAAGGCTTTGCTGGCTAAAATGGCCATCAATGCTGAGCACTATCCGGTGGAGCTGGCTAAGGGCTGCAAGGCCAAATATACAGAGCTGCAATCCGGTGCCGAGCGGTAAGAACGGCCAGCGCTTATGTATTTTGTTTGCCGATGGTTTTGCTGACAATAACAGGGGCTTTTGATGACGGTTGGCCAGAAAAACACTAGGTCGAGCAGCCATAATAACGGACTGACAGCGTGGCTGTTTCTGGCTCCGTCTATTTCTCTGCTGCTGATTTTTACCTTTTATCCCATCATCTGCGGGACGGTATTGGCCTTCTGTGATTTCAGCCTGCTGCGCTATACCCCTGAAGGCGCCCTGCAGCCTCCGCGCTGGTGCGGCGTGGATAACTTTAGCCGTTTGTCCCATGACCGCTATTTTTGGCTGGCTCTGCGCCATTCCTGTATGTATCTGCTGATAGTGCCTGTTCTGCAGCTGTCGTCTATTTTGGTGGCGTTTCTGCTGAGCCGCCAGGGAGCCTTGAGCAGCTTTTGGCGTACGGCGCTGTATCTGCCTGTTGTCACCTCTGCGGTATGCGCTGGTATAATATGGCGCTGGGTTCTGCGCTCCGACGGGGCTATGAATGTTCTTCTGCAGAGCGGCGGCTGCAGCGCGGTTCCCTGGCTGACCGATCCCGATTGGGCTATGCTGTCGGTTATGCTGGTGACGTTCTGGCAGGGGCTGGGCTATTACATGATCCTTTATTTGGCCGGCCTGCAGGCCATTCTGCCCGAATATGCGGAGGCGGCCAGCTTAGATGGGGCGTCGGCTGTGCAGATCTTTTTCAGGATCACTCTGCCTTTGCTCAAGCCTAGCATAGCGCTGTGCACTATGCTGTCCTGCGTGTCGGCTCTTAAAGTATTTACTGAGATATATGTAATCACCGGAGGCGGGCCGCGCAATGGCACTCTGACCTTAGCTTATTATGTGTATCAGCGGGCTTTTGAAAGCTTTGATATGGGATATGCCGCGGCGATGGCTCTGTGCCTGGCTGCGGTGGTTGGCTTGGTTTCGCTGATCAATTATGCTCTTTTCCGCGAGGGCGGGATAAGGTATTATTGAGCACTTTTACAAATAATTAGGGAGACACGGAACTGTTCTGTGTCTCCCTAATTATTGTCGAGGCGTAAGCTTTTAGCTGTTAGCCGTATCTGCCTGTTTAGCGTACGCTCGTTTTGCTCTAATAGATTATGGTACCGGGAGGCAGCTTGTTGGCATCTACTTCCTGGAATTGGCCGTCGGCGGGCGGCAAGGCTTCGCGGGGCTTTCTGTCTTTAGGACGACGGCTACGTGCCGGTACGGGAACAGCGGGCTGGTCAAACTCTTTTTTGCGGGTAACAGCTTTAACTGTAGATGTCGTAATAGGCAGGCTTAGATTGGTGCCCTGGTCTATCTCCTTTTGTACTGTTGAGCTCATGTGGATCAGCCATACGGTGACTCCCAGCAGAATGATCACCATTAGCACGATGACTGTGACGGCAACATGCTGGTGCCGTCTGGCTTCCTGGCCTGCTGAGCGCTGTTTGAAACTGTTTTCGATTGTGCTGTCGCTCATGTTACTTTCCTAATACGATGATATCGGTAGTCAGTGTAGCTTCGTAAGTCTGGGAGCCAATAAAGCGCTGGCAGGTAACCTTTAATTCATAGACCGCGGCGCTTTTGCAGGTTACGCGGAGAATAACGTTGTCAGCCGCGGCGGTAATGGCGCTGACTACGTGGGACTCTGAAGAAGCGTCGTAGGTCGTCATTTCGCGAACCAGCTGGTTGGATTCAATTTTATAGGTTACAATGCGATACTTGTCAATTCCAGTGGCGTCCCAATTGTTCTCGGAGGGATCGAAGGTGTTGGGATTGGCCTCGGAAAAGGTGATGTAATCGGTAACTTGACCAACGCGGCGAGGCACGTGCACAGCAGACAGCTGGGTGGTGTTGATCCCGTTGCTGTTTTGAGCGTATACGGCGCGTGCGGTGTTCTGATCCGGCATCGCTTGGCGCAGCTCTTTAGCGATGGTGCTGCATACCATGCGGCACATGGCGTTCATCTCAACCTGGTTGGAGACTCGCGACCAATACTTAAGGGTAAGATTCAGAGCCGACAGCGCCGTAGTAGAAAAGAGCCCAAAGAGAGCGATAACCACGGTAAGCTCGGCTAAGCTGAAGGCTTTGCTGCGTTTACGGTTTTTTTGTGCTACAGCGATCATATGTGCAGATAACTCCTCAAAACAATCTCGCGCTGGCCGTGGCGGGTGAGCCAGGTTACTTTAACCGTAATGGTCTCTACCGTGCTGTTTGTTCCAATCTCTCCTTTCCAGGTGCGCACCATCGTGTCGTCGTTAAGTGGATTGTCCTGAAACTCGCTGGCCGTAGATAGCTTCATATCGTTGCGGACCAGCTCGTCCATTTTTTGCTCCGCAAAGTATAAAGCCTGGTTAGCGATAATGCTCTCTCCGCGCTGGCGGGCCGCCATCGGCAGGCTGCCCAGCAAAGCCAGCACCGCTACTAGCAGAATCGTGTAGGCGATGAAAATCTCGACGATTGACATGCCGCGCGGACGTTTTAGGAATAATCGCTTATACATGATTGGCTGCACTCCTAATGCTGAATAGTTTTGACAACGGCTCCGGTCATGCCAATGACGGTAAGGGTTGTGCTGCGGCTGTCACCGCCTATGCTAATGGTGACAGTGTAATTGCCATCGCTGTTGAGATCTGTAATGGATGAGTCAATAGAGCCTGCGGAGTTGAACTGCAGAACTGTAACGGTAGAAGGGTCTGTGGCAAAATTCAGGATCTGAGGGATCTTCATGCTCTGAATAACACTTTTTTTGATGGTATCGGTAGATTTGCCAGGGGCAAGCTCCCACTTCCCATCAGCGCTCGTGGTAGGGGCAGTAAATGTTATATAGGCGCCATCCTGATTTTGCGCTGTCTGCCTGGCTAGGGTCATGGCCGATTCTATCTCGGAAACAGCGGCGTCCATTTTGCGGTTAGCGGAGGCGCGCTGCCAGGTTATTCCCGTGATAGCTACTAAAACCGCTGTCAAGCCGCAGACGATGACCATCTCTAGCAGTGTCCAGCCGCGAACAGATTTTTTCGGCACGTTAAACCCCTCCTAATGAACCGCGATCTATGAAGTAGCGCAACCTGAATTTTCCTGTGTTAGGGAAATTCAAAGGAGGCATGCTTTCAAGCTTGGGATCGTATACGTAATCCTTGGCGTATCCGGTAACTATAGAGCCGCCTCCGCTTCTGCTCGTGGCTACAGGACCGCGTTTGTTTTGGATCACGCCGCCAAACAGATGAAGCTTGCCGCGATAGCTGCCCTTGTCATAATTCTCAACGGTAAAAGATCCGTTGAGCGCCATTACAATAGCGTCTAAATATAGGTCCTGATTAACATTCTGGTTGGTGCGCACAATGATGCTTTGCTCGCTGAGCAGACCCAGTACGCAGTTGTTATCGTTCTCGTACTGAACATCGTCGACGATATACATA
>JAFSXO010000074.1 GCA_017444045.1 bacterium
AGTGCCGGAGCGGAAGCTGGGGCAGCGCATAATGACATATACAGCACAAACAAGAGTTTGTGCACACTATTCTAAACAACATTGACTTCACACGCAATGTTGTTTAGAATAGTGTGCTTTTTAATTACCATGACTATTTTCCCCCAGCGATTAGACAAATACAGCACCCATATAATAAAAGATAGAGCAGCCGCCATAGCCCATTCGGTGGGCAGCTTTGTCAAGCGCGAGATCACCCTTTGCGTATCGCTGGCTGCGGCCGTGGTCAGCTGCTTTTTCGTGCCGCCCCAGGCCGGTTACCTAGCCTATTTCGACTGGCGCACCCTGGCTCTGCTTTACTGTCTGATGATAACGGTTTCCGGACTCTGCCAGGCCGGACTGTTCAGCCACATGGCTCACAGCCTGTGCATGCGCACAAAAAGCTCCCGAGCTGTTGGCCTAGTGCTAGTCGCTCTGACGTTCTTCAGCTCCATGCTCATCACCAACGATGTGGCCCTGCTGACCTTTGTACCGTTTACCATAATCGTTTTAAGCCTGGCCAACTGCGAGCGAGAGCTGATCACCATCCTCGTACTGCAGACGGTGGCGGCCAATCTGGGCAGTATGCTCACTCCGGTAGGCAATCCCCAGAACCTTTACCTGCATTCCTTCTATTCGATAAGCAATGCCAGCTTTTTCGCCACCACCCTGCCGGTGTGGCTGGCCTCGCTGGCCTGCCTGGGGGCGCTCATTTTACTCGTGCCCTCGCATCCCATTAATTCCGACCTGGGCAAGAGCCCCCAGCTGCAGAAAAGCAGCCTTCTGTTCTATACATTTCTGTTCGCGGTTTGCTTTTTAGTTATTTTCCGCGTAATCAGCTGGCCTAGCATGATGGCCATTACCCTGGGCGCACTAGCCATACGCGATCGCAAAATGCTGCTTAATGCCGACTTTATGCTCCTGCTCACCTTTGTGTGCTTCTTTATATTTGCCGGCAATCTAGCGCACATCGAGGCCATAAACACCTGGCTGCACCGACTTCTCAGCGGGCATGTTTACGCGGCCGGCCTACTCGCCAGCCAATTCATCAGCAACGTACCCGCAGCCCTGCTGCTGTCGGGCTTCACCTCAGACTCACAATCGCTGTTGCTGGGAGTCGATATCGGCGGTCTGGGCACACCCATCGCCAGTCTGGCCAGCTTAATCAGCCTGAAATTGTACGCAGCTTCCCCTAAAGCCCATGTATGGCGCTTCCTAGTGGTGTTTACTGTCGTCAACTTCGTTTTGCTCGCGCTGCTGTCGCTTATTTTTGCCCGCTAACCACTTAGCCAAAGTCACTTAGTTAGCGTTTCGCGAGCATATTCGCGCTGCACCAGCTTCCGCGACGGCACTGATCATTGACTAAACAACATTGACAATTTCAAGAAGGAGTTATATTTTCGAGATAGAAGATTAACTTCTGTTTTTTGCCTGCAGATTAATTTTGTCTGCGGGATGTCGAATCATAGAGTGAATACGAATAAGAAATCATCCTAAAATCATAAGATTCGACTCAATATGGAGGTAATAATTATGGCACGCAGTTCGCCTAAAAAACCCAGTGCACCAAAATGCCGCGGCTCCCAAGCTAATATCGAAGGCCGCACTGACATAGCTAAAATCGGTGGACACAAGTGGCTTCGTGAAGCCGCTGTTAAAGCAGGCAAGTTCATCCCCATCGAATATCGCGAAGGCTATGTCGCCAAGAATAAGCCTGAAGCCGCTCCCGCTGAAGCGCCCAAGGCTGAAGAAGCCGCTACTGAAAGCGCTGAATAAGCCGGCTTTGTTTGCCCATTACGGAGGGACCACTAGTGAAAATTTATCCCACTGAACAGATCCGCAACGTAGGTATTTTTGGCCACCAAGGTTCCGGAAAAACATCTTTAACTGAGGCTATGCTTTACGTTGCCGGTCACGTTGACCGCTTAGGCAAAGTCGATGAGGGTCACGCCACCACCGACTTTGATCCCGATGAAATCAGCAAGAAAATTTCTGTATTCTCGGCCTTAGCTCCCATTGAATGGAAAGATGTCAAAATCAACGTAATCGATACGCCGGGTTTCTTTGATTTCGTTGCTGAAAATCTGGCTGCCTTGCGCGTTACCGAAGGGGCTATTTTAGTAGGCGCCGCCAACTCCGGCCTGGAAGTAGGCCTAGAAAAAAACTGGGATTTGTGCGAGAAGAACAAGAAGATGCGCATCTTGTTTATCAACAAGATGGACAAAGAGAACGCCAACTTCCAGCACTTTATCGATGAGTGCGGCGAAAGACTTAAGGGTGCCCACGTAGTCCCTCTGCAGATCCCCATCGGCGCTGCCGAGAGCTTTTCCGGCATCATCGACCTTGTCTCCCATAAGGCTTATGAATACGATGCCAAAGGCGTAGCCAAAGAGATAGCCGTTCCGGCTTCCTGCGCCGACGAAGTAGAGTCCTGGAGAGAAAAGCTGACCGAAGCCGCCGCCGAAGCCAGCGAAGAGCTCATGGAGAAATACTTCGAGACCATGGAGCTGAGCGATGAAGAGATCGTCAACGGTCTCCAGACGCGCATTCACTCCGGCGAGCTAGTCCCCGTATTTTGCGGTTCGTCTGCCACACTGGCGGGCATCTCCACCCTGCTGGACGCCGTCAAGCACTATATCCCCGCTCCTGTTGCGGAGGAAAAAGCCGTTGACGCCAACGATAAGGAAGTGATGCTCCAGGCCGATGCTAAGGCCCCGGCTGCCGCCCTTATTTTCAAGACCAGCTCCGACCCCTATGTAGGCAAAATCTCCTACATGCGCGTATTCAGCGGCACGCTTAAGTCCGATTCAACTCTGTACAACCTGGCCCGCGACTGCGAAGAGAAGCTGGGCAACCTGCTGTGCATGCGCGGCAAGTCTCAGGAAAAGATCGCCGAGGCTCCCGCTGGCGATATCGTCGCCGTAGGCCGCTTGGGCGCTTCTGCTACTGGCGATACGCTTAGCGAAAACAGCCGCAAGGTCAGAGTCGAAGGCATCAACATGCCTAAGTCCTTCTATTCCCGGGCCATCAGCGCTAAGTCAAAGGCTGACGAGGATAAGCTGTCCGCCAACCTGCAGCGCGTTATGCAAGAGGATCCCACGCTCATTCTTAAGCGCGACGAGGAGACTCACCAGACCGTGCTGTCCGGTATCGGCGACATGCAGCTCTCCCTGGTCGTAGAGCGCCTGAAACGCATGGGCGTTGAGGTAGAGCTTTCCGACGTCAAGATTCCCTACAAAGAGACCATGCGCGGTAAGGTCAGCCACAGCTACCGTCACAAAAAGCAGGCCGGCGGCCGCGGTCAGTTCGGTGAGGTTCACGTTGAATTTGAAGGTCTGCCCCGCGGTACTGGCTTCGTCTTTGAAGACGCCATCGTGGGCGGTGTAATCTCCAAGAACTTTATCCCCGCCGTGGAAAAAGGCATAACCAAGACCATGAATGAAGGCGTCCTTTCGGGCAACCCCATGGTCGACGTCAAAGCCCGTCTGTTCTTCGGTAAGATGCACGACGTAGACTCTTCCGATGCCGCTTTCCAGATGGCCGGTTCCATGTGCTTCAAAGAGGCCGTGCGCATGCCAGAAGCTAAGCCCGTCATCCTAGAGCCGATAGTCAACGTTGAGGTTATCGTACCCGATGCCTATATGGGCGACGTTATCGGCGACCTTAACTCCAAGCGCGGTAAGATCCAGGGCATGGATCCCGCCGAAGGCGGCCTCCAGTGCATCAAAGCCCAGGTTCCCCAGTCCGAAATGATGAATTACGCTATCGATTTGCGTTCCATCACCCAGGGCCGCGGCGAATTCAATATGGCATTTGATCACTACGAAGATGCGCCCAGAGAAGTTGCGGACAAGATTATCGCCGACTACGAGGCTGCTAAAGCGGCTAAGTAGCTTAGGCTTAAGCTAAGCTAAGCTTACTGCGCCGTTTAATACAGACGGCGCAGTAAGCCATATACGCTGCAAATCGGGAAGCCGATCTGCAGCCTAGATCAGAATTATCAATTCTTTTAGCGCAAAACGCACTTAAGGAGGCAATGGTGAAGTACTCCCTAGGACTTACTGCCGTTACTATGATCGCCCTTTCCGGGCTGTATTTTGCGGGCTGCTCCGATGCCGGAAGCGGTATGGGCATCCTAGACCCCTACGAGACTGGGTCACCTGTGCCGGTAGGTCCTGGCGGCGGCACGGCCACGCCAACACCTACGGCCTCTCCTACCCAAGCCATCGGCCAAGAGCTGTTTCAGGATCAGCTGACCAACCCCATCTGCATAGAGTCTTTGCCTTCTATGGCCAATTTAGACAGCTACACTATGCAGACCAACTATTGGGTTCTGCAGTATGATAAAGCTGGCGGCGCTGAGACTAAGCTGGTTAGGATTGCTGCGGACACCGAAAAGGGCAAATCTGATTCGGACAACAAATCTCCCCATACCATGAGTATCATCGATGTCGATACCAACCAGGAGATTATACTTACCGATGCAGTTTGCATGAAGAGTGTCTCCAATCCCGACATCAAAGAATTTAAAGACAAATCCCGCGAAGTCTTTGCCCTTCAGTATAACCCCACCAACAGCTATCTTGTAGTTTCCGACTGCGTAAAAACCACCGGAAACGGACGTATCATTATGATTAATCCGCACGAGCAGGATGGCAAAAACGACAGAGTTTACGCCAAAGTTTTGTATGATACCGCTAAGCATCCCGTCGCTATAGCTGTAGACAATAAGTATATCTGGTGGGGAGAGTGCAAAATCGACGCATCCGTTATGCGTATGGATTACGCCACCAATCCCGACACTATTAACGATTATGCATGGCGTACCAAAGTGTATACCGCTGGACTGCAGTATCCCTCTAACATTCTGTCAGACGGTTCCAATGTATATGTGGCAGACACCGGCGGCAACCGCGTGTTCATCGGGCGATGCTTTAACCAGGAAAGAGAGCAGGAAAAGAGCACCGCTCAGGTGTGCCAATACGCGACCGATGCCAACAATGGCTACTATCTGCTAGAGGCTGGCTTCAATCAGCCTTATGCTCTCGCTATCATGAGGAATGGCAAGCTGCTGATAGCTGACGGCTGCTCCAATCCTATGTTTGACAGCGGTATAACGCCCATCGGCACCAATTCTGGATGCCTGTATGTCTGGGACACCAAGGGTATGCAGGAGCGTCAGGCCGACGAGAAGCTGGATCTGAATGTAACCAAGCTATATGAAGGCCTGAACAACCCCATGATGCTGGGAATTACCTACGACGCTACTACCGACTATACTTCAAAGTATGCCCAGTACGCCGACCTAATCATTCCTCAGTACAGCACGATTAAAAATTCCAGCAACATAACTATAATGCGCGTGAATCTGGCGTATCGCAAGTCCAAGCTCGTTAAGAGCAAGAACTTCCTGATGGCTGATAAGACCACGTGGGTATACCTCTTATCGCAGTACTTCTCAAGCGATGACACTCCGGCCAGCGTGCCTGAGGACAACGACGAGGACATCAATATGCTCTTCAACGAAGGCATTTTGGAGCCCGTCAACTATACCGCTACCATCCAAACCTACAATGAGGACCATCCGTTTTAATTGACGACAAAGCTGATAGCTGGATGTAGCTAGCGCGAAGCATAAAGGAGACAGTGAATATTCAGTGTCTCCTTTATGTTTTAAAGCATATATGCCGGGCATAATATCCAGCGTGAATAAACAAGCTCGGTCTTTGAGATAATGAAACCGGGCAGACAGCCAGTATCCAGCGATCAGCGTTTTGCAAGATTAGCAGGGAATACTAAACGCTAAAAGAAGCTAATAATTTATGAATTTGCGTAGAATAATCATTTCGGCAGTTTTATTTGTAGTGACAGTGTTGGTAGTCAACTATTACCTGGCTCCCAAAACCGCCCCCAAAACCGATCTTTCCGATAATGCCAGCCGTCAGCTGTTCTCCAAGAATCTGAGCAAACGGCTAGATCGCGGACAGTTGGTAGTTGTAGACAAGGACAAGAGCGACAAATACATTCAGGAGGACTTTACCACCTACGATCTGGGCAAGGCCTACGCCTTCGCCCGCTACAAGAGCGAGGTCCTCCAGCAGCCGCTGTTTGTCGAAAGCAAAAAGACCTTTAAGACTTCCGACAGCGTGGCCAGCGTAGACCCCGAAGATCGCCGGGCCTGGCAGGAGCTGGTGCTTTTAGAGATTCAGCTTAAAGATGCCTACGCTATCGCCCACCCCAAAGACATTACCGGATACAGCGAACAAAAAGCCCTCGATCCCAAGCGCACCCCGGCGGCTATGCTCAAATTCATCGATGCGCACCCTAAGACCCACATCGTAGCCACAGCTCTGGCCCACATAGAGTACTGCTACTGCATCGCCCAAAACAACATAGCGCAGGCTATAACGACCTACGATCAGCTCGAGAAAAAATACGGTGCCCTTCAGGGCGAAGACCGCCCCGAGTACCTGTTAAAGCTGCTGCCCGAATACCGCGATCGCGCCCAGAAATTCCGCGAGAATAAGCTAAAAGGGTAAACACAAAGGGCAATTAATTAAAACGAGCGCCAGGCTTTCGCTGGGCGCTCGTTTTATTACAGCGCATAAATACAATGCAACGAGCTTAGCCAAACAGTTTCTTCCACCAGGGCAGGGCGGCGCGTCTCTCCGCCTCTTCCAGGCGCACCGTCAGATGGCGCAGGCGCGATTCTACCTCAGCGCGGGAATCTGCTTCGACTTCGGCCTTGATGCGAAAGCGCAGCGCTTCCTCCTGGGCAGCCTCCAGCTGGCTCTTATGCGCTTCCTCTTCCTTCTGCAGGGCGGCGGAGCGTTCCCTATACTGCTCGAGCTCTCTTTCCAGCTCCGCCACCTGGGAGAGCTTTTCCCTATCCTCTTCTACGCGGGCCTGCAAAGCGGCGATTTTCTCGTTTAATTCGTTCTGCTTGGAGTTGCCTTCGGTAAGCAGGCGCTGAGTCTGCTCATACTGGCTCTGCAGATAGCCCAAGCGCATTACTGCAGCCTCATGGCGCTCTAGGGGCACAGTAATCGGCTCTGGTATGGACAGGGGCGTTCCGTCGTCATCTTCATTGGAATCCAGATCCGCCGGCCCCTCAGACAGTCCTTCCGCGCTGTTTTCGAAGCTCTCGAAGGCGCTTCCCACCCCTGCCGTTGCCGGGCGAACCCGCCAGCTAACAGACGCTGAACCACCGTCAGCCAAAAATCTTTCGACTTCAGAGCTGGCAATGCGCACCCCAGCCTGCCCCGTCTCTTCTGGGGCTAAGCTGTGTATGCGCTGGCTTTTTATATAGCGGTAGACCTGGCGTTCGGTTTTGCCGATCTCTCTGGCGAACTCGGCAACAGTTAATAGGCGCTCCTGCGGCGCAGCGTTGTTGTTATCTTCAGACATGACTGGTTCCTATTGAACAAAAAAAAGCAATGTCCTTTTATATGCCAGTACGCCCATAGCGCTAATGCCGCCAAACAAACGTTCCTGACACCAGTCATCACGCAAGGCCCGTTTGTGTCAGCGCCAACTCACATGAATAATTAGACCCAATGCCACGAATCCTTAACTAAATGGCATTGGCCAACTAGTATATAACTGAATATACACACAAAGCTATATACTTTTTAGGAGTATATTAGTAAAAATTATTGAATATACTGTATATTATTGATTATAATCATAATATTAGAGGTGAATACTTTGATATATCCTATTATAGAACGACCTATTTACATGAAGCAATTATTGCCCTTGATAGACCAGCCTTTAGTCAAAGTTCTTTATGGGATTCGGCGCTGCGGTAAATCCAGTTTGCTTCAGCTTCTCATTGCCGAGCTGCAAAAACGCGGAGTTAAAGCAGAGCAGATTGTTTATTATCGCTTTGATTCACTTAAGTACGCAAATCTCACCTCAGCACCAGCCTTATATGAGGAGCTGCGCAGCCATATTGATCAAAAGGAAACGACATATCTATTTTTAGATGAGATCCAAGAGGTAGAAGACTGGGAAAAGGTAGTTAATTCGTTATTGATCGACGGAAATGTCGATATATATGTGACTGGCTCCAATTCTCGTATGATGTCTTCGGAAATCTCGACTTATTTGACCGGGCGGTATGTGTCGGTATGTGTTAAACCTCTATGCTTTAGGGAATATCTTCAGTTTCGGAAAGAATATGGGCAAACAAGCGATAATGAACTGAATATAAAAGCCGAGCTGATGCGCTATTTGCGAACGGGCGGTTTTCCTGTTTTGCATCTGCGGGAATTGACCGAGGAGACTGCTTATACTATTGTCAAGGATATTTACAATTCTGTTATTTTTACCGATATAGTTAAGCGCAGTCAAATTCGCAAAGCAGATCTGCTGGAACGGGTGGTTAAGTACTGTTTTGATAATATTGGGCAGACCTTTTCCGCAAGTACCTTGGCAAAATTTATGAAAAGTCAAAAACGCAGCTTAGAGGTGGAAACCGTTTACAGCTATTTGGACAAATTGGAAAAGGCTTACATTTTGCAGCGCTGTCCGCGTTATGATATACGCGGCAAGGAGCATCTAAAGACTCAAGAAAAGTATTATCTGTCTGATTTGTCGCTGCGTCATGCGCTTTTAGGATATGATGCCAGCTGCATGCCGGCTTTTATGGAAAATGTCATCTACAATGAGCTGAGTGTCAGGGGATATAATGTCTATGTGGGCAAACAGGATAATAACGAAATCGACTTTATCGCCTCAAAAGCTGGAAACAAATTATATGTTCAGGTAACATACACGATAAACAGTCCAGAAACAGAACGCCGAGAGTACGAGCGTTTATTGGCTATCAAGGATAATTATCCCAAGTATGTGATACGCTTAGACGAAGGTGCGGCGGGCAATTATCAGGGCATTCGCACCATGCATCTAGCGGATTTTCTGCTAAGCCGTGAGTATTAAAGCGACCTCTTCTGAATATTTTTTAATCTGTTTTGAATATGCAATTAATTTATTAATTCTAATGTTCGTTAACTTGTTGTTTACATTAATCTATTTCCATATTAATAAAAAATGTGATATTCTTCACATGATAGGTTCATTATCTAAACCCGTAGTCGCGGGGGACGAAAATTAGTATGGACCTTGAAAGGAGTTCCCTAAAAATGGAAATTCGCCCTACTATGACTACCCCGATGTATACGGGTTCTGCGAATACTACCGGGGCAGTTGCTCCTACTGCTTCTGAGTCCAATGCTCCTAGCGAAGTTTTCACTAGCAGCAACAATGGCGGTTCTGTTAACCTCATCATTCAGCACGATGACGCTGCCAAATTAGCCGAGTTAAGAAACTCCATCCTGGCTCAGAATCCTAACAACCACGTCACCGCTGAGCTGCCTATTATTGGCGGTTTCGCTGTGGAAGTTACCCCCGGTGAAGACGGCTCCATCCTCCCCAACCTGCAGAAGGTTGCCGGCGATGGCGTGACCGTTTTCCTCGATCAGCAGATTGGCATTCCCGAAGGCGAGATGCAGGAAGTGGAAAACACTTTCAAGCCCCTCATGGACAACGCCAATGTCACTCTCGGTGTTGACACCCTGCACAATCAGGGCATCACTGGTAAAGACACCACCATCTGCGTTATCGACACCGGTATTGCGCAGCACCCCGATGTAAAAGATCGCATTATTGGCTTCCAGGATATGGTAAACGGCAGAACCGAGGCTTATGACGATCAGGGTCACGGTACTCACTGCGCTGGTATTGTCGCTGGTGACGGCACAAGCTCCAACGGCAAGTTCAAGGGCGTTGCCCCCGAAGCCAACCTGGTAGGCGTAAAAGTACTCGACGGCCGTGGTTCTGGTTCCTTCTCCACCGTTATCAAAGGTATCCAGTGGGCTGTTGAAAATAAAGAGAAATTCGGAATCGATGTAATCAGTATGTCTCTGGGCGGCTATGTGCAGCAGAGCTACAAGAACGACCCCGTATGTCAGGCTGTTGAAGCTGCTGTGGCAGCCGGTATCACCACCGTTATCGCGGCTGGCAACGAAGGCCCCAGCGCCGGTACCATCGGTACTCCCGGCAACGCTCCTAACGCTCTGACCATCGGCGCTCTCGATGACAAAGGAACTCCCGATCGCGGTGATGACACTGTTGCCCGCTTCTCCAGCCGCGGCAGCTCCCGCATCGACAAGCTCGACAAGCCCGATGTTCTCGCTCCTGGCGTCAACATCACCTCTCTGAGCAACAATGGCAACGGCTACGTTTCCATGTCCGGTACCTCAATGGCTACCCCGTTTGCCGCTGGTGTGGCTGCTTTGATGCACCAGGTCAAACCCGATATCAGCCCCTCCCAGGTTAAGAGCCTCGTTCTGAAGACCGCTGACAAGCTCCAGCCCAAAGATGGCGGAAAGATTGGCGGAACTCCTCAGCAGGGCTTCGGCATTGACCACCAGGGCGCCGGCGTTATCGACCCCGTCGAGACCGTTGAGTACCTCGTTGGCTTGAACGGCCGCCGCTAATTACTAATTAGCGCTGAATAAATAATAAAAAAGGCTCAGCCATTCGGCTGAGTCTTTTTTATTATACACAGCATCAATATTTTAAGCGCTCTATCATAAAAGCGCAGAGCACATCTGAGCGAAGCGAAGCAATGCCGGCGCGAAAGCTGGTGCAGCGCTTAATAAAGCTGGTATAGCGCTATTATAGAAAAAAGCGCTTAAAATACAAAGACAAACTAGCCCTGCACTGCTTTAGTCAGCCTAAAAGCATTGCAGAGCTAGCTTATCACCTATTGGCTTTAGAGCTGCAAACGATTTAATGCATTACCAGCGAGATAACCATCGAAAGCACGATGAAGCTTACAGCTAAATAGTTGGAAGCCATGCTCAGGTTCTCTTCATAGCTTTTCTTGCCATGATAAGAACTCTGATTGGCACCGCCCGCTCCGGTAAGACCGGTGAGGCCATCGCTCTTAGTGTTCTTGTTCAGAACGATAACGATAAGGCCGATGCACACCAGCAGGTACAGCACCATCAGAATATAGCGCACAACCGCCAGCCAGGTTATGCCACCGGCGGCAGCGGGAGCCGTGGCCGCGCTGTTCGTAACTGTCGTATTGACAGCCGGGGCGGCGGGGGTCTGTCCTAATAAGGACCAAGCTCTCAGACATAGGTCAAAATACATTATTATCTCCTAAAATACCCTAACCAATAGGCAGATCTGCCAAAGAGCTGACACGCAGCTCTCTGGCACTCAATAATTTAATACTTCACAATAGCGGAGAAGCTGTCCGCTTTCAGGCTGGCACCGCCGACTAAGGCGCCATCGATATCGCGCTGAGCCATGAAGCCGGCGATGTTGGCGGGCTTAACGCTTCCACCGTACAGCAAACGCACCTGCTGAGCAATGCGCTCGCCGAACATATCGGCAATGGTGTCGCGCAGAATGCCCATGGTCTTATTGGCGTTCTCGGGAGAATCGGTCTTGCCCGTACCAATAGCCCAAATAGGCTCATAGGCGATCACAAAGTCGTTGCCGGATTCAAAGGTCTGTCCCTGCAGAGCGCCGCGCAGCTGATTGGCAACTACCTCGGCGGTCTTGCCGGCTTCGCACTGCTCCAGGCTCTCGCCCACGCACAGAATAGGGATAAGCCCATGCTCTCTGGCAGCCGCAATCTTCTTGCAGCAGGTTTCGTCGGTTTCGCCAAACATAGCGCGGCGCTCAGAGTGGCCGATAATGACCATTCTGCAGCCTACATCGCGCAGCATGGGAGAGGAAACCTCACCGGTAAAAGCGCCGGAATCCTTCCAGTACACGTCCTGAGCTCCGAGATAGATGTTGGAGCGGCTACCGATAATATCGTTTACATCGGCCAGCAGATGGAAGGGCGGGCAGATAGCGACATCTCTGTCGCGCACGTCGGCGATCTCTTTGAGCAGATCCTCAACCAGCAATTTGGCATCGCGGCGCGCCATATTCATTTTCCAGTTAGCAGCTAATAACGGGGTACGCATAATTCCTCCGAATGTCTATAATACCAGGTTTGCTTAGTTCCTGTAAATAGGCTGAGCCAAAATTATTTGGACTGGCACAAACCGACCACACCGGGAAGCTGTTTACCCTCGACGAACTCCATGGAAGCGCCGCCGCCAGTGGAAACGTGGGTGATCTTATCGGCCAAGCCGGCCTGGTTCAGAGCGGCCACGGAATCGCCGCCGCCGACTACGCTGCGAGCCGCGGAATCGGCCACAGCCTGGGCGATCTCGCGGGTGCCCTTGTCAAAGGGTTTCTTTTCGAACACGCCCATGGGGCCGTTCCAGAAAATGGTCTTAGCGGTAGCCA